>NZ_JBRBWD010000052.1:0-18627 GCF_052825245.1 Sagittula sp. | reverse complement strand
TCAACAATCGCCGCCTTCTCGAACCCATCGGGAACATTCCGCCCGCAGAGGCCGAGGCAAACTTCTACGCTGCTCGGGAAACATCAGGCATGGCCGCGTAACTAAGACAAATCAGCCTCCGGCAAACCCGGCGCGGTTCACTCCACGACGTAATCCACGGCCTTCTGCGCCTCTGACGCAGCGCGGAAAATCGCGCGGCTGTCTTCCTTCATCGCCTCAAGCCATCCTTCGACATAGGCCGCGCTCTGATCGAATTCAGGCTCCACTCCGATCTGCGCGCAAAGCATGCAGTTGCCAATTTACGCGACCAGCTCCTCGAACGCGTAGGCCTTGCGGTCATTGAACCTACTCAAGCGGTCCAGCCGCTTTGTCGCCCCTGTCCAGTGGGTCAGCTCGTGCGCCAAGGTGCCGTAATATCCTGCGGCCCGGTGAAACGTGCCAATCGGCGGCATGTGGATGCGGTCGGTCTTGATGTTGTAGTAGGCGCGCGGCTCCTCGGTCACGTCGATCTGCGCGCCGGTCGCGGCAAAGAACGCCTCCAGCTCGGGATCGGCCACGGTGCCAAGATCACGGGGCGGATCGGGCAGGATGTAGTACTCGGCGGGCAAGCCCTCGATCTGGTCGGCGTTGAACACACGGTAGGCCTTGGCATAGGGGATCTGACGTTCCTCGCCGTTCTCGTCCTCGCGCTCGACGGTGCCGTATTTCACAACGGTTGCAGATTTTTCGCCCTTACGGACATGGCCCCCAAGCTGCTTGGCCTGATTGAACGTCATCCACCGGGCTGAGCTGTAGTCTTTCGCCATCGCTGTTGCCCAAAGCATCAGGATGTTGATGCCCCGATAAGCCTCGCCGTTGAACCGTTCCGGCAAGCTGACCCCTGTCCCTCCGCCTGTCCACGGCTTGCGCCAGGGCGGAGTCCCCGCCTCGATCTGCGCGATGATCTGATTTGTGACATGGGAATAAACGTCAAACTTCTCTGCGGTCATTTGTGACCCTCCTTCGCGTGACGCGGGCCGGGTCTCTTCCCCTTTCCGCCAATGGGCGGGCCTTCCTTCTCTGTTGTCTGGAATGCCCATGCATTCCGGACGGCAGAGCAGGTAAGGGCAAAGCCCGTCCTGCGGCCCGGCGGGGCCGTGACAACCGGGTGGAGGGCGTGAATTTGGGAGGGAACCGCGCGCCTGCGCGTGGGAGGAACCGGAATTCTCGACCGGAACCGACGCCAAAGGCGGCGCTTGCCGGTTTTCTCGGACCTGCCGGGATGGCAGGCGGATCAACAGGGTTTGGAAACTGTCAGGTAGGGTGAGCGGGCGTCAGCCCACAGATCCCCTGCCCTGTCTATCGCTCAAAGCGAGACCGGCACACTGCCGGGATCACTGAACTCTATCAGCTCTACAGGCGCGAACCGAAGCGAAGGGCGGTCATAATCTTTTCAAAGTCTTAGGGTATTGTTCTGGGATAGGAGTTTCAGATGACAACCGATGTACTAGGGCCAGACAACGCATTTTGGATTGATGGCGAATGGCTTGGTTGGGATAGCATTATCGACCCAGAAGAAACCAAATACAGCCGCCTCGCTGAACTTGAGCGCGAGGCTGAACTACGCCTGAAGTACCCGAACGCTGATCCAACTCTGGTTCCGTACTTTCAGGACCTGCTGAAGCTTGCAGAGGCCTATTTCTGCGATACTGGGCAGCACCTCAACGTCTACGGCGACATTGGCGAGCTTTTCGGTGCGATCATGTATGGCATCAAACTTCACAAGAACCATGCCCAAGGCTCCGATGGTAGATTGGGAAACGACTTCGTTGAAATCAAAACAATCTCGCCGATCAACAGCAAAGAAAAGACCAGCGTGCGTCTCGACAGGCACTTCAGTAAGTTGCTTGTCGTAAAAATTGACGATGACTTTGAAGTTTCGGGACGCCTCGTAAGGCGGGCCAACTTGCCAAAAAGAGCGGGCAACAATCTCCGGCTGTCATGGGCAAACATGCCCGAAGCCAACTGATCCCAAACTGTACATCTCTCCAATAATATACTATTGAACGCATTGCTGAATTCCGCCACACTGAGACAATCTCTGCTTTCTCAGTTTATGCGATGAACCAAACGACTGAACTCGAACTCAACGTGACCACCGAACAAGGCCTTCGGGCGCTTGCCCACGAGGGACATACGGTCGAAGTGCTGTGCAAAGCCGATCCTGAACGCAAAGGACCAAGCTGGTACGGCCTGTGGATTATGCGGACGGTCGGAAACGGCGGGCAGGAGAAAATCCTTGTCACCGCCAGGACGCGCCTGACGCAGAATGCAATCAAGGTGCGCGAATTCAAGACGGCAACCGGCGTGATTTCGTTTCTGGTCGGCGTTGGCTTCACTCAGGCGAGCATTCCCATGAAGAACGGGGAAACGACTTCACACCGCCTCGTCAGTGACTGAGACCTGGATCACGGTCCATGTCCCGATCCTTCTCGACCTCCTGCTCCTTCTCCTGGTCGCGCTCATCCTCGATCTCCAGCTTCTCGCGCGGCTTGTTCAGAACATCCTTCAGCCGTTCGTTGACGGACGGTTTGCGTCTATCGCGCCCTGTGCCCTCGCCCAGATCATACTCGCTGTGACCGTCGAGCTTGTGAACTGCTGCCTGACCATCACGCCCGGCGTCCTTCTCCATGATCTCTTTGAGCCGCTCCCGCGCATAATTGCGGCCTTCAGGCTTGGGCGTCTCGTCCTGATCCCGTGACCGGCCCACGACGTTCGCCAGCCGCTCCCGGAAATCCTCCGGAGTGCGGTCTCGATCTTTCGCGGTTGCGGCCCTGAGTGCTGCCAGACCGGCAGAGACGCGGCCCTGCCCGGCCTCGCGCTCGATGCCGTAGGTCTCGCGAGCCAATTCCAGCCGCTCGCGCATTTCGCGGAAGGCGGCGCGGGCTTGGCGGGCGGCATGGACGACAGCACCGCGCTCCGTGACAGGTTTGTATTCACGGCCTTCGCGCTCAGCCATCGCCTTCGCGCGCCGCTCCATGGAATTGGCTGCTGGCCCCAGCTTCAGCTCCGGATCGCGGTCCAGCTCCTCGGCGGAGAGTTGATCACCTCGCTCCAGCGCTGCCTCGCGCTGCGCCTCAAGCGACCGGTGATCGACGCGTTCCACTTCCCCTGCCCGCTCCAGGGCGCGGTTCTGCAGCTCTGCCCAGAGACCGCGCATCTGCTCGATCTCGACGCCACCGGTTTTCGCGGAATCGAGTACGCGGGTCTTGGCTGTGAAACCCTCGGCTTCCAGCTTGCGGGTGGAGGTCAGCACATGGGCGTGGTGATTGCGCTGATCGCCTTCCCGGTGCGGCGCATGGATCGCCACATCGACAGCCACGCCATAGCGGCTGACCAGCTCCTGGGCGAAGTCGCGGGTGATCTGCAACCGGTCCTCGGCACTGATCTCGGACGGCAAGGCCAGCTCCCACTCGCGGGCAGTGACGGAGTTGCGGCGGGTCTCGCTGGCCTCGACCTCATTCCAGAGGCGGGACCGATCCGTGGCCCAATCCGGGGCGTCCTTCGGTGCCAGGATGAAGGTCTCCTCGATGCCCTGCTTACGGGTGTAGTCGTGGATGCGACCTTCGCGCTGGCACTCGATGCGCTCCCCGACACGGTAGGCTGCTGCCGCCGTGGCAGAGCGCCCGGCGCTGCGTTTGATCGTCTTCACCGAGAGGTGGTAGCTCGCCATGCGCCCTCCTCTCTCAAAGGCGATAGTTGCCGCCGTGGCAGAGTGCCCAGCTCTTGGCTCGTGACAAGAGCTGGGGTGTTGGTGCAGAGTGGGGATGAAGCCCAACCTCTTCCGGTTCCCTTGGGAAAGGGCTTCGTCCTCCCTGTTGGGCGTAAGACGGTGGTTTTGGAGATCAGTGATCCAAGACCGCCGCAGCTTTGCGCAACCGTCTTTTCCCCGGAGGCCCGCGCCCCAAATCGCAGTGCGCGTTCGCACCGCTGGGGCTGGAGGGGAAAAGACAGCCCGCCCGAAGCGAGCCTTTGGCTCACTGAGGCGCGGACTTGCCAGTGATCTGCCCCCAGATCCCCAGCCTCATGAGGGGCGGGATATGGGGACAGATCACTGGCGGTTTGCCGAGGGCAAACCCGGTATCGCGAAGGGGCATCAGCTCCTGGGCGCGATACCTCCCGCAAGGGAGACACCAGCGGCAGACCGGCCCCCACCGTGGGGCATCGGGCGAGACACTGGCGCGACATTGCGGGACGCGATCCAACTGCCGAAGTTGGCCCTGGAGAGTTTGAGAGGCCGGGAGGGCCTTTCATTCCGGCGCGTATCGCGTCGGACGGAGTTCGCCATCGGCTGAGGCCCTGCCTCAAGGAGATCGCACGCAAATCTCGAAACCGCAGGTGGAGAGTTTGCATAAGTGCGCCCTTGTCCTTTACAGGCCTACGGGTAAGCGCTATCGCTGGTTGTGGCAAGCCTAACCTTTACACCTGCCTTCTTTGAAGTGGATTCCCGAATTGGCCGAGACTGAGCTTGAACGCGCCGAGAAACGCTATGCCCAGGCCAAGGCCCGCCTGCAGGCTTTGAAGAACCGGGAAGCCACCAGACAGCGTAAGCTGGATACACGCCGCAAGGTGATCCTGGGCGGTGCGCTCATGGACCTGGCGGAACGGGATTCCAATGCTGCCGCCATGCTCGACCGGCTGATCCGCAATCTCTCCCGTGAACAGGACCGCAAGGCCTTCGCGGAGTGGGACACTCCCACCCCTGCTCCCAGCGATGATGGCGCGTCCTGATGCGGAGCGTCATGCTCGTCTTCGGGGGGCTGTTCCGTTTCTTCGGTCGATTGATCTTCACGCCCATCCTGTTGGGCTGGATGATCGGCGCTGTGCTGTTCGGGGCGATGCTCGGCTCCCTGGTGGCCACACCGTTCATCTTCGCTTTCTTCGACCAGACGCCCGGCGAAAGCGCCTGGCAGTGGCTGGTCTTCGGTCCCTTCATGTTCGTGGGTGCTGTGTTCGGGTTCCAGTACTGGCGCATGGCCTCCGGGGCCGATGCTTATTTCGGACTGACCGGCGACAGCCACGGCTCGGCGCGGTTTGCGAACCGCAAAGAGCTGAAGAAGCTGGAGTGGGGCAAAGGGCACGAAGATGCCGGTCTTCTGATCGGACGCAATCCGCACACAGGACGGCTGCTGCACTATGACGGCCCGGCCCATCTGATCACCCTCGCCCCGACCCGTGCCGGGAAAGGGGTCGGCACGGTGATCCCGAACCTGCTGGCGGCGGAACGCTCCGTGCTGGTCATCGATCCCAAGGGCGAGAACGCGCGGATCGCGGGCGAGGCCCGGCGGCGCTTCGGGACGGTTCATGTCCTCGATCCGTTTGAGGTCAGCGGGCATCTTTCCGCCGCTTACAACCCGCTCGACAGGCTGACCCCGGACAGCCTCGATCTGGGCGAGGATGCCGCCTCCTTAACCGAGGCGCTGGTGATGGACCCGCCGGGACAGGTAACGGAAGCGCACTGGAACGAGGAGGCCAAGGCCATCCTCGGCGGTCTGATCATGTTCTGCGTCTGCCACGAGGATCGCGACCGCCGGTCCCTCGCCACCGTCCGGGAATACCTCACCCTGCCCCCGGAAAAGCTTCGGGCGTTGTTGGAACTGATGCAGGACAGCGACGAGGCTGGCGGGCTGATCGCCCGCGCTGCCAATCGGTTCCTCGGCAAGGCGGATCGCGAAGCCGCCTCGGTCCTCTCGAACGCGCAGCGGCATACCCATTTCCTCGACAGCCCCCGGATCGCTCGATGCCTAGCGCGCTCTGATTTCGCCTTCTCCGATCTGCGCCACCGGATCACCTCCGTCTTCCTGGTGCTGCCGCCCAACCGGATGGACGCCTACAGCCGCTGGCTGCGTCTTCTGGTCTCTCAGGCCCTTCAGGACATTGCGCGGGATGCCGAGTCGCTGACGGCCAACACAGGCGCTCAGAGCGCGTCTCCGCGCCTCAGGACGCCCACCCTCTTCCTCCTTGATGAATTTGCCGCCCTGGGCCGTCTGGAGGCCGTGGAGCGCGCCATGGGGCTGATGGCAGGCTATGGGCTTCAACTCTGGCCGATCCTACAGGACATGAGCCAACTCAAGGACCTCTATGGCGACCGCGCTGGCACCTTCATCGCCAATGCCGGGGTGCAACAGGTCTTCGGGGTGAATGACTTCGAGACAGCCAAGTGGCTGAGCCAGATGATCGGCCAGGAAACTGCCGGGTTTCAGACCGACAGCTTCAAACCTGGCGATGGCCCCAGCTTCTCGAACAACCTCACGGGCCGCGATCTGCTGACCCCCGATGAAATCATGCAGCTTCCCCCGGATCGTCAGCTCCTGCGCGTCCAGGGGCAGGCCACTGCCGTCGCGCAAAAGCTGCGCTACTACGCCGATCCTGAATTTGCAGGGCTGTTCACGCCTGAAGCCCGATAACCTGAAAGCAATCCGCCATGTCTGAAGATGCCCCCTCCCCTGCCCCGCTCTCGGACGATGATCTGCGCGAAACCCTCGATCTGCTTGCCACGGCTGTCGCCAGCATCTCGGATCGCGTGGATGATCAGACGCGGGTGCTTGACCGGGTGAACAAGACGGCGACGGAAGCTCGCTCTGCCGCCTTCGCTGCCCAAAAGCAGACGGACCCTGGACACTACGGTGAGATTGTCGGTGCAACCATCGACGGCAAGATTGGCGACACCCTAACCCGCGTTGGCCAGATGGCCGGTGATCTGCTTCGGGCGTCCAACCACACTCAGGAAGTTCTCCGGAAGGTGGATGAGGCCAAGTCGGATACCATGCGCCAGCTTTGGGAACGGGAACAGAAGCTGGAACGCTTCAAAAGCCGTCTTCCATGGTTCGGTCTGGGTGCTGTCGTTCTGGCTCTTGCCCTGACGGTGACGCTTCCTCGTTTCTTCGCAAGCAACGCTTCCATGTGCGCTGTCCTTGGAGCTTCTTGGACGACGACAACCACGGGCGTCGATGCCTGCGTGTTCTATCAGCGGTGAGGGTTGAGGTCATATGCCTTGAGTTTTGTAGGCTGTCGGGTAGTGGTGCATCATATTGTGGTAATGTGGGTTTGTGGGAAGTGGGTGGTACTTCAAGGAGAGTTAAATAGAGTTATAATAGAGTTACACTGTGGGTTTTGGCCTGTAAGTATTTGTAAAATTTACGATATTCAGAACGCCCGGTGTGTGAAATGACGAATCCCGGTGTGTAGAATGACGAATCCCGGTGTGTGAAATGACGAATCCCCCAACATTTATCCACAGGCAGCTTGGTGTGTGAAATGACGAGTCTTGACGAGCGGTGTGTGAAATGACGATAGTAACCCATGGTGTGTGAAATGACGAATCTCGGACGTGCTCGGCGGTGTGTGAAATGACGAATTCACGCTCCCCGTTGCTGCCTGACCGTCATCCGCAAAAAGACCTGTTCGTGTGCGACATCGTGGATGCCGTCCCAAAAGGCGACATGGCCTCGATGGAACACCCGGTTTTCACCCTCTCGACTAAGCCGGACATGAAGCCTCGGCGGTATCAGAATGGCGAGAACTTCATCGAAGTGTCGCCGTCCCGGTACGGTCTGGCCACCGTGCATGACCGTGATGTGCTGATTTACTGCATCAGCCAGTGCATGGCCGCGCTCAATGAAGGGCAAACGGTTAGTCGGACGCTGCGGTTCAAGGCGCATGACCTACTCGTGGCAACGAACCGGCAGGCGTCTGGTCAAGGCTACAAGCTGCTCAAAGATGCGCTCCGGCGGCTGCAAGGGACGCAGATTGAGACGAACATCCGCCAGGGCGGCAAGGAGTATTTCAGGGTCTTCGGCCTCATCGAGTCTGCGGAAATCGTAAGAGAGACGCGCGACGGGCGGATGCAGGATGTCGAGATTACCCTGTCGGACTGGGTTTTCGACGCCATAGAGAACAATCATGTTCTGACGTTGAACAAGGAATATTTCTTCCTTCGCAAGCCCCTTGAACGGCGGCTCTACGAGCTGGCCCGAAAGCATTGCGGCTCACAACCAAAATGGAAATGCGGTATCGAGCTGTTGCGGGACAAGTGTGGGTCCGGTTCAACTACGAAGGAATTCCGCCGCCTGCTCGGCAAGATTATCGAGGATGACGCGGCGCACGACCACATGCCCGATTACGTGATGAGCATCGAGGGTGACAATGTCGTCTTCCGTCCCAAGGCCGCAGAGGCGGTCGTCGCCCTGCCCTTCCAAGCCTTGCGGTTCAAAAAGCTCGACACGTACGACGAGGCACGGCGTCTTGCGCCTGGCTGGGATGTCTACGTGCTCGAAAGCGAGTGGCGCTCATGGGTCCACGACAAGGCCATCGACGTGAAGGACGCGGACAAGCATTTCCTGGCGTTCTGCAAGAAACGTGGTGCATACAAGCACTAAGAACGCACAAATGTGGGTTTGTGCCTTTACGGATTCCCACGAATGTGGTGAGGTTGATTCATGATAATATCTTTCCTGAACCAAAAAGGCGGTGTCGGAAAAACCACCCTCTCGGTGAACGTGGCGGGCTGCTTGGCACGTCAGGGACATCGGGTGTTGCTGATAGACGCGGACAAGCAAGGCTCGGCCACGACATGGGCGAGCCTACGCGAGGATGCGCCGTTCCAGGTCGTGAGCATGGCTCGGGCGAACATGGCACGGGACGCGCTCAAGCTGGCCCAAGATTACGACCACACAATCATCGACGGGCCACCCCATGCCGAAGAGATTGCCCGGTCCTGTATCGTGGCCTCGGATTTCGTGGCGCTCCCGATTGAGCCCTCTGGGCTTTCGACCTGGGCATCCGACCTGACGGTGCGCCAAGTGAAGGAAGCACAAGAATTCAAACCAACCCTCAAATGTGGGTTTGTGGTTTCCCGCAAAATAGGGAAAACCGTGATTGGTCGGGATATCCGCAACATGGCCGCAGAGGCAGGCTTGCCGATTTTGGAAAGCGAAATCGAGCAGCGGGTCGCCTTCGCAGAAGGCATGACCATGGGGCAAACGATTTTCGAGTGGGCAGGCGATAGCAATGCCGCGCGCGAGATTGAACACCTAACGAAAGAGATCGAGCGGTATGTCGAAGAAGACGTTTTCAGCGGCTCCGAAGCCAAAGCAGCCCACGGATGACCAAATTCTCGCGTTCGAGCGAGGCGGGGCAGGGCATGACACGACACGGGCATCAAAGCCGGTCGCGAAAGCTGCGGCAACGGATGAGCCGACAAAGCGCCTGAGCCTAGACCTACCGGCCAGCTTGCATACGCGGTTCAAGACCGCTTGTAGCGCGACCGACCGGAAGATGGTCGGTGAGCTGCAAGCATATATCGAGGCGCGAACGAAGGAACTGGAAGACGAGGCGGGAATAACCCGCAAATGAACAAAAGCACAAATGTGGGTTTGTGTGGTGATAGGGTTTTTTAACCTAGAGGACATAGACGGGCAGTATGCGCGTGTGGAAACTCGAAGCCTCTCGAACACAAGAACGTCACCCGTCACGATGGGGATATGCCCTCGCGGATAGCAGGGACGAGGCGATGGCGTTGTGCGTGGCAACAAGCGGGTTGCCGTGCAACTTCGTCCACGAAAACACCCCGCCATGCTTTGGCCGGGTCGTGAAGGCGAGCACGTTTCCTGATGAGGCTATGACTGCCGGGACGGGCAACGCCTTGCAACCGGACACGCGGAACAACGTGGGTTCCTCGCCGTGCAAATTGCACTCGCGAAATCCAAGACCGCCCAGTTGATATCGACTGGCTTGTCGCCGCGAACGAGCCAATGCGCGGCTTCTTGTAGCCAAGGGTCGAACCGGATGTCAGCCAACCTGCGAGGCCGGACATAGCGTTCGATGACGCGGGCCATGTTCACGTCCAGCAAGGGTCGGTTTTCACCATGTTGGAACACGAGGATTGCATTGGCCACGTATTGGCCTACGGCTGGAACATGGGCCAAGCCCTCCACCGTGGCTGGGAATTTGCCGCCGCGTTCGGCGGCAAATGTCGATAGGGCCTTCATCGACCGGGCACGGCGCTGCCAAAGACCAATGGGCTTGAAGTGCTCTTCGAGCTCTTCAACCGGTGCGCCGGCGATATCGGCCCAAGAGCGAAACCGTCCAAAGAACGCCGGATAGACCTTGGCAACGGTCTCGGCCCTGGTGCGCTGCAATAGCACCTCGACGCAGATACGTTCGAAGGTGTTCGCACGGTCATGCCGCCATGGCAGGTCGCGGCCATGCACCGCGTACCAGTCCAACAGGCGATGACGCAGGCGGGTTATTCGAACCTTCTGGCCGCGCGTGAGAGGGTCAGGCACCCGGCGGGGTAGGGGGCGGCGCTCGTCATACGAGGGCATAGGTCTTGCTTGGCGGAAACAAGAGGTCGAGCGAACCTGCCTCGATTTTGAACGATGGCCCGCGTTCGTGGGCACGTCCTGAATCGAGCCGCTTCATCATGTGGTCCATGGTGATTTCGCCTTGTTCGACAAGGATATCGAACTGTGAGCCTATCGGTTTCCGGGTGTGTATCACGTCCGTGAATTCGAAATGCTCGCGGCCATCAATCGGATGAACCTTGGCCCCGACCCAGAATGTCTCGGCGTGTTTCTTCTCAAGGTCAGCCCGCAGCTCGGACAGGTACCACGAAGCGAAAGCGCCATGGGCCGTGGTGGTCGAAACCTCGTTCAATATGCCGCTCTTCTCATCGAGCTTGAACGTGAGCCCCTGCGAATTCACGTTGGCGGCGCTGACCGTGCAATTCAGGCGGTCTCGGCCATCCCGGAAATATCCGAAGGCATCGAGCACGTCCGTCATGCTATTGAACTTGCTGATTTCCCAGTTGGGAACCTTCGCGAAAAGCTGTTTCCGATTTTCCCGCGACTTGGGCTTTCGCCGGTACGACTTGAGCTCGATGCCCTTGTAATCGGGCTCCCTCCGCGCGTTCATGGCTATGCCAAGCGCGGCCTCAAGGGTGCGACCGATCGCGGTATCCGCGCGGTCATCCATGATGGACGGGACGTAGCCACCCGCAGCGATGAGGCGCAACTTGCCCAAGAGCTCGTCCGCGATGCTGGTCGCTTCTGCGCTGATATCCCGAAGAACATCCCACAACGGGCCGCTTTGCTGGACATCCAGCACGTGGGCCACGTCAACCTGTGTAAGGTTGATAACCACGAGCTGGCCATCATGCTCCGTGACGGCCAGCATGTCGTCCGGGTTGGCATGGTGATGCAGCTTGGAAAACCAGATACGCGGGTCGCCTTCCTTTGTCGGCTTGGCCTTCGGCTTGTACAGGGACGCAGGTGCCTTGATTTGCTCCTGCTCGCTGACGAGGAACGCGTCGATTTTCACGCCGTTCTCACGTGCGCCCCGACCTTGGAGCTCAAAGTCGTGCAGCCCGTTTTCCTTGAGATAATTGCGAACCGGGGCCGTGGCGTCCATGTAGCCTTTATCCAAGGCGGTCCATGTCGGCTGTAACAAGGTAATATCAACGGACTCGGCTGTAAGGCGCTTCATCCGTTGCCGCTCGATGGCGGTGAGTTGGCGAAGAGGCATTGCCTACCTCTCGCCCAACGCCCGGTCCAGTATGCCTCGGAAGTGTTCGCCCACCTTCTGGGCCAACCCCACTGGCACCGCGTTGCCGATTTGCGTGTACTTGGGCACTTCCCGGTCGAAGATGCCTTCGAGCGGGTTCCCTGCGCGGCGGATGCCGCCGGTCGTGCGCTTACCTGCGAAACGGTACCAATCGGGGAAGAGCTGGAGCCGTGCCCATTCGCGCACCGTGAGGATGCGGGGCTGGCAATAATGCACGTAATCATCGGGCAGGGATGTCGCGGTGATGTTCGGCTCGCCGTTCCCCCAATGCTCGCGCAAGACGCGCTGCGAAAACTTCCGGGTTTTGTAGTGCTCAGGGATTTCGCCATCGTTGGCGAGCATGTGGTCGAACTTATCGACCACGGCCCACTTGTGCTTGGAATATTCCTGCTCCGTAAGCCTTACCCGGCCATTCGGGTCCCAGGGCGGCGGCGTCCGCAAGTGCTTTTGAAGCGCCGTGCGGGCAGGGCGGGGATAGCTCGTGGTCTCGAAGGTGCCAGGTGCAAACTTGCCGGACCGAAGAGTGTCTGCCACGCCTGGGTCCACGAGGTCGCCCAGCAGGTCGCGCAAGTGCGGGAACGTCCCGACCTGACCGGCGGGCAAGAACCCGCATTTCACGGCATCCTCGGGGTCGGCGTTCGGGTCGAGGGACGGGCAAGCGGCCAAGATATCTTTACGGATGCCGACGAGAAGAACACGGGGGCGGTTCTGCGGAACGCCGTAGTCCTTGGCGTAGACAAGGGACCATCGCACCTCGTAGCCCGGTATCTTCCGAAACTCGGCCTTCACGTCCGGCCAAATCGGCTCGCCGCCCTCGCGGGTCCACTTCGCGTTCAACAGGCCTTTGACGTTCTCGAAGAGGAAAATCCGGGGCCGTAGGCGACGGATAATTTCGGCCATTCGACCATAGAGACGATTGGACGGAATTTCCTTCCGGTCCACCGCGTAGGAACGGCGGATTCCGATACCGGAATACCCCTGGCAAGGCGGGCCACCGGCCAGCACGTCGAGCGTGCTGCCGCCGCCGCTTTCTGCCTTCACCGTGTCGAACCGGAAATCCGCCTCTTTGAGCGAGGACAGGTCGGATACGAGCTGCTCCAGGCGCTCGCCCTGGAGCTCATGGGCGTCGTTGCAGCGAAGGTCCGCGTTTTCGGCGAACTTCTCGCCGCCTAGCTCGTGGTGACGGTTCTTGAGGTAGGTTTGGATAGCATCCTTATCGAGCTCGTTCACGAACACGGGCGTGAACTGCGCGTTCTCGAACCCCATCGACAAGCCTCCGCACCCGGCGAAGAGGTCCACCATCGTGTAGAGGTTCGAAGTGCTCCTCTGGGCGTTGCTCTTGCCCGCGCCTGATTCCTGGTGCAGATTCTCCGTAACCTCTTGTAACATTTGTATTTCCCCCGCCTCGACGTTGCTTATTTGTTTTTTCGTAGCACATCTTGTGCGCCAGGTCCAGGCATACACTACAGGTTGCGCCGCTTATCCACAGGAGAGGCCTTTGGGCGCGTTTCCAAGGCAGGTTTGCGACACCTGCGCCGTCAGATATTCCGACATCAGTGTCGTCATAAACAGATATCTACTTTTAAACAGACGAAGTCTCTCCTATATCGGCAACATGAACAAAGCGCCTCGAACAACTGAACGTGCCGTGGAGAAGTGGGAAGATGCCGCCGAGGCAGGTTTCCAAACGCTCCCGGACATCCTGCTTCGCAAGCAAGTCGAGCTGGGCCTGTCCCCGACCGACATGCTCGTTCTCATCAATATCACCATGCACTGGTGGTATCGCGAACAACTCCCGTTCCCGCGTAGTGCAACCATCGCGGAACGGATGGGGGTGGATGCCAGGACTGTGCAGCGGAGCATCCGCAAGATGCAGGACCTAAAGCTGGTCGAGCGTGAAACTGAAACCTTGGAGGATGGCACGACAAGGTCTGTCCTCAACCTGTCGCCACTCGTTGAACGGCTGTCCGGCTTCGCCCGCCGTGATCCGAACTATGTCGCGCGGATGCATCGGAAAGAGGTCGCATGAAGGAACCGGGTCACTACACGTTCGAGTTTGAGCGGGCGGATATGAAAATCCGTTTCAGCGCCGGGGGCGCGGTCGCCCTTATCACGGCTGTGGCCATCGTCGGCTTGGTGGCTGCGATTGTCGTATCAAAGTACCTGTGACAGCTCGGATAGCTTGAGCCTATGCCGCTTCTTCGAGCGGTAGCCCTTCTAAAAAATCTATCAGCTCACATGCAATTTTGAATTTTGTAGAAACAGACCCAAGCGTTACGTTGTTCGTGTTCGTTTCCTTTCCGTGCGCGATATCGTTCCTCCACGAGATAATCTCGTTGATTTCCTTCTTCCGCTCATCCTGACCCAGCCATTCATCGAACCGCGTTGACCAGGTTACATCCAAGTTATCGAGGATGTCTCGAATGGCATCACATCGCATATTTTTCGAATTCGGCCATGTACCTTCGATGTATTTACGTATCCTCGGGGCAGACGTCGCGGAAGCGTGCTCAAGGATTATCTCTTTCACCGCTTGCTCAATGTAGCCAGAAATCAAGACACACGTGTACTTTGCCCAGTGAGCCTTAATTTCCAACTCTGAGGCAACATCGCCTTCGCTAGAAGGCGGGTTTTTGACCAAGGATTGGATTCGTTGACGGTACTTCGTCCGGTTGGCTACCCGCGCAGCCACGAGCTATGCTCCGAAGATGTCTTTTGCGCGGTTAACGCGTTTCTTCACACGGTCAGTGTCATTGACGAATTCATCGATAGACCACTGGTACTCCTCGTCGCTTTCTAGCTGAGCGAGCCTCTTCAGAACCTCGGCTTTGTCCGGGTCGGGATATTTGGTCAGATACGCATCGAAGCCGGTCATAACGGCATCGAACCGTGATACGGTAAGAGTATTTCCGCTGCGCAAGCCTTCCTTGCCGATGGTTTCTTTCACGAGCTTAACACACGCCTCGAAGGCAGTTTTCAGCTCGTCCACCTGTGCTTCCGCAATGTCCCGGTTGTCCTCCATGAACGTGTCAAGGAACTTGGGCATGGGCGACCTGTAGTCCTCATGTTTCTCGCGCAAGGCGATGAAGCGCAAAATCAGCTCCATGTCCTTCAAGCGTGAATGTGTCTTCCCAAAAAGCTCGCGCCAGTGCGCGTTTGCGTTCAGCTCTCGCAACATGTTGTCGAGCGGCCCGTAGAAAATGCTTGCTCGAATTTCATGTGCTTGCAGCGGCTTTCCACTCGTATTCAGCCGTTTGAAAATTTGGATTACGGCTTGGTTGTATTCGTGCCCTAGCTCTGGGTCATCATAGGATGGGTCGGGCTTGATAACGATAGAATGCAGAACCGCGTCCGACAGCGCGCGGGCATCATTGTCTGATAGCACTTTCGAGGATTTTGCCTTTGCAACTTCTCTCGAAAAATAGCACCCCTTGAGCTCTTCCTGGATATCTTGTCCGGTCAGGTAGAACCTTCCTTCAAGATAGTCCCACAAAGAGCGCAGACGTTGCTGTCCATCAACGATGTTAAGGCTTCTCGTCTTGGCATCCTGTGCCAAGAACACGTTGGGAACCGGCAGACCCAAAATGAGAGACTCGATAAACCGCGATTTCTCTGGCCCCGACCATACAAAGCCGCGCTGAAAACCTGGCACATAAATGTCGCCGCGTTTCAGGCGCTTCACGAGCCCTTCGACATCCGAGTCCCATCCGTAGCTGCTGACGTTGTACCTGTTGGGAGGCTCGTCGTTGACCTCCGCGCCATCAGAGATTTCCGTGTCGTCGTCTGCGACCGGGCCTTCTTCCTCAATTTCTTCCGCTACGTCGGCGTTTTCTTCGTCTACCATGATACACCCTTTCCACATCAGCAGCTTTTAGATTTGCTGCAACTTTGGGTTAAGCGTCCAAGATTCTTAGAAGATTTACAACAGTATAACCCTTACGCCCGCCTGACTGTTTTTGTGCTGACCTTGAACAAGCGGGCAATCTCAGCCAGGGGCCGGTGTTCAACGTCCCGCATCCGGCGCACCTCGTCGCGCTGCGCTGCCGATAGGGCAGGGGGACGGCCACCCACCCGGCCACGCTTGCGGGCGGCCTGTAGCCCCTCCCTGGTGCGCTCGGATATCCGCTCACGCTCGAACTGGGCGATGGATGCGAACACGTGGAACACGAGGCGACCTGCCGGGGTCGTCGTGTCGATGTCCTCGGCCAAGGACCGGAACCCCGCGCCGCGTTCCGCGATGACTTCCACGATGTCGAGAAGGTCACGCAGCGACCGCGCAAGCCGGTCGTACTTCGTGACCACCACCACGTCGCCCTCGCGTAGATGGTCGAGCATCTGGTCGAGCTGGGGCCGCGACCTGGCCGAACCGGTAATCTTGTCCGCGAACACGCGCTCGGCTCCGGCCTCCGTCAAGGCGTCGGTTTGGGCTTCGAGCTTCTGGTCGTCTGTGCTGACGCGGGCGTATCCGATAATCATGTCGATGATGGTGCCATAAACGTCCCAAAACCCCAAAGGTTTTGGCCGGGGTTTTTGTCCTTATCAACAGCTTGATTTGCGGTTGGGCAAGGCATGGGGACAAAAACGACCGTTTTTGCCTTCGAGTTTATAGCACGCGGCTTCTGTCCAAGACGAATGATGGACGCAGGTTAAAGAGTTTCTTAAGCTCTATGGTTTAGCCTTCGCCTCAAAGCAAAATGAGTCGAAAGGATAGAATATGGATAGCCTCTTCACCTTGGTGCTGATGCTCGTTGCAATCACAGTCTTCAGTATTATGCTGCTTGCAGTCTTCGGACTTCCTGCCACCTTCGCCGGGACACTTTCCGCTTTTTGCATTGGCTGCGTCACAGCAGCGCTGCGCTTCTGGCCTTCAAAGAACAAGGACTAAGCGCTGAAGTCTGATGCCACCGGGCGAATGCTCTTGGTGAGGCACCTGACCCACTGACGGGTCTGCGTACTTATAAACGTCAACAGGCTACGGGCGCTGTAGCTTCGCAAGTCGGAGGTCAATAATGCAAGAGTTACGAGTATTTGTTCTTGGGCGTATGGTGCCCGAAGGAGCCTTTTCGGGTGACAGTTATCGGTACGTAAGGCGGACAAAGACAGTCCAAATAGCAAGCATCGTTGAAGGCGCGGCAAAGGCGCTTCACGCAGATGAGAAAATCGATAGTGCCGATAAAATTCGGGTCCTTGCCCCAGAAGGCGATGATCGTACGAACATCGTACATTCTGTACTCAACCATGTTGAGGGTAGCGATCTGATAATTATTGATGTCAGCGATGAAAGCCCAAGTGTTATCTATGAACTCGGTGCTGTAAACGCGCTCGGCAAACCGTACATCCTCGTAACTGGAGAGAGCCTGCCATTCTATCTGCTTCAGAGCAGATCAATAATGAATTTTTCGTTCAAAGATGAATATGACCCTGGCGACCTTACGCACGTTGAGCTGCGGAATAGACTTCTTAGCAACTATACAAGTGAAGACGGAGTAGGGTTCAGCGAAAGCGTCTTTTCTTCCTATTTTCAAGGACTACCGATTGTTAACATTGCGGGTCCTGCAGGTATCGCGACAGGGTATCACGTAAACACACTGAATCGATTTGGGCGGCAAGGGGCTGGTTTTCTTCAGAAAGTTGTAAAAGCTGTAGAAGACGATGGCGGACAAGAACCAGTTGTAAGAGAGGGGAGGCTTTCGGCGCTTGTCGTCGTCATTCCCGATATTGTCAAAACCGATAACTACGGAAAGGCGAGAGTAGATTTGGAGGATGCCATGGCGGAGAAAGGGTTGCCGCTAATGTCGGCCTCTATTCTAGAAAAGAAGGATGGTGAGTATAACAATCTCGGATTTGGCGCAATGATGTTGCGTGAACATCCGGATATTGTAGTTGATATACCCCGTACGGTGTATCCACTATCTATGGTTCCTAGGATTCGAATAGCGCGGGAAAATGAACAGAGGTTTGGCGCTCCCGCTGGGCGTCGCCGTCAGCTGAGGCGACTGATGCGAGAATTTCGAGCAATTCTCGATTGGAATATGGCCAATGAGAGAGCGCAGAATGATGGCGCGTGGGGACAGATACATTTCGTAGAGCAAGCAGACGTAGCTGACTATATCCACAATCTAGTCAATGAGACATCAAGTTGAACGAGCAGGGGGCGGTCAAGCCGCCCCCTTCACCACTACAGTTTTCACTGCCAGGTCGCTGTTTGTGGTCCGGACTGTCTCTTCACCGTAGCACTAGCCGTAGGTGGGCACCGTTCAGTCTCTACACCTTCTCCCTCGTGGAAGCTTGGCTCGCGATCACCAGTTAAGGCTCTCCCGAATTTGATGCCAGAACCTACGCCGTTTCCAACGTAGGCGCCCTACCTCATTTAGCGTCGATAGATTGCTTCGTGTCAAGCCCGTTTCATGGTTGGTTAACGTCTGGCAGCAGGATCGGTTTGTTGTGTGCCGGGGCGAGGTGGAGTTAACCTACCCTTGCTAAAGCCTTTGATCTGTTGGTGGGTATGACATGGAAAAGAAATATAATTTCGACCTTTTGTGTAACGAAGGTGACGAAGCATACCTACGCTCTCAGTATCCTGACATAGCTGACAGAATAATTTGGCCTGAGCTGAGAGCCGCGTTTGAGGAACATGAGGAGTGTGCGAAGGCCACCAAGCGCGTATCCCGCCGCAGTTGCTTCGTCGGTATACTTCTCATCGTCCTTTCTCTTCTGATAACGCTTGTAGGGACGGCGGGGTTATCTCGCACCTATCTGGAATCGAACCCGCAGCTTAGTGATTGGTTGGCAGGCACTGCAGCGATACTGCTCGTCCTAGGTTTATTCCTTGGCCGAGGTTTCGTCCTGAGCGCAAAGCGAGACGAATGGCTTGTTGCACGGCAGATGACCTGCCACTGAACTTTCATCCAGCCACGACCGGAGCCCGGTTAGTGTTTACGCCGGTTGGCGCAGGTTGAGCAATCGCCCGGCGCGCGGAGCTTTCATCTCGCGCAGCGGGGCGGGCGATTGCGGTGGTCAGGGTCC
>NZ_JBRBWD010000051.1:0-8415 GCF_052825245.1 Sagittula sp. | reverse complement strand
ATGCGCCGAGATCTTTGAAGAGCACGCCTCAGGCGGCAATCGTGCGCGTCCGGTGCTTGCACGTGTGCTGGAGCGGATCGGCAAGGGCGACACGCTGGTCGTCGTCCGGATCGACCGCCTCGCGCGGTCTTTGTCGCACCTTCTCGAGGTGATTGAGCGTCTGGAGGCCAAGGGCGCCTTCTTCCGCTCCCTGCAGGACCCCATCGACACTGCATCGCCGCAAGGCAAGTTTAGGCTGCAGGTTCTGGACGCCGCGGCCGAGTTCGAACGCGCCCTAATCCGTGAGCGCACGAAGGCCGGGCTTGTCTCTGCGCGCGCCAAAGACCCCGCTGCGCTGCGCAAGGTGCGGCTGGCGCGACAGGACGGCTATATGGAGCGCTTGGACGAGACCGCGCAGGATTGGGTGCCCCACGTGCGCCGCTTGCGCCCCGATATTGCTTGGGAAGACGTGCTGCGGATTATCAATGGCCCCCCTGCCCCCAGATCGCCATTGGACCCAAAGCCGCCTGCTCCGCGCTGTGAAGGCCTATGTCAGAGACGGTTTCCTGCCTGCCGAGGTGCTTCGGCGCGCCGGACGCCGCGAAACCGATGACCGCCTGCCGGCCATCGTGGCGGCCATCAAAGGGTCGGACCCAGATATCACGCTACAAGCGATCTGCGACCGGTTGGAATCCATGCGTGAGCGCACCCCTCGAGGCCGCACCAGCTGGCAACCGTCCTCCGTCAGGATGCTGTTGGAACGGGCGGAGCGGCTTGGCCTAATTTCATCAGAATCGGCTCACCCCCAACCGTAACTAGCAGAGACCCAAACAGCTGAATCTATCGCTCCAGACACCGTCAGAAGGTCAATTGTGCCATTGGTTGCATGGGTTTAGCCAATACCGTCCAAAAAATGCTCATGAGTGGCCTGAAGCACGGTCTTGTGGATTTATTACCATAAAATCAAAAACTTGCGGGTATCTTTATGTGACTTACGTATTGGTGCTGTGGATAACTTTCACACTACATCTAGATTCTTCTTGCCGGACTCACTTGATCGTGGCATTCCCGTTCTGACGGCAAAACGCGTCAGACGCGCTGTACACCGTCAGAATGACCAAGAGCCTCAACAGAGGCCGAGAGTGGGCGGCAGGACATGGATGATCGTAACGTTGGATACGCGCAAGGCATAGGCTCTTCCGACATCGGAGCATTTGCCGACAATCTGGCTGAATCTTTGGATCGCCAGATGAAGATCGCTTTCGAGCCCGAAGAACGAAAGTCCCTGCGCCGTTTCAGTTCAACCGAGGTCGCCAGCCTCCTGCGCGTAAGCACATCTAACCTGCGCAACCGGCACAAGGACGGCAGCTTCCCGGAAGTGCATACAGACAACCGCGGACACCGGTTCTACACAGCCCAAGAGATTGATGAGTTGCGTGATATTCTAGGGCGCACTGGAAAGAACGTAGAAAGTTACCGCCCTGGTCGACGAGAGGGCGATCGTCTCCAGGTAATATCGGTCGTCAATTTCAAAGGCGGATCGTCAAAAACGACAGCAACGATACATCTTGCACAACGGTATGCCTTGCGAGGCTACCGAGTGTTGGTCTTGGATCTCGATCCGCAGGCAAGTTTGACCACCTTTTTCGGCTTTCGGCCTGAGCTCGAGTTCGCCGAAGGCGGCACAATCTATGATGCCCTGAGATATGAGGAGCAAGTTCCGCTCTCAGCCGTCATCCAAAAAACCTACTTCCATAAGCTCGATATGGTCCCAGCGGGCTTGATGCTCTCGGAATACGAAACTGAGACGGCAAATGCCCTCGCCCGCCGGGTGCAGCCCATATTTGCGGAGCGTCTCGCCTTAGCGCTTGAGGAAGTAGAGGCGAATTACGACATCGTTCTGATCGACTGCCCACCTCAACTTGGTTTCTTGACCCTTACGGCGTTGGCAGCCTCAACGGGACTTTTGGTAACCGTGGTACCTGGCATGCTCGACATCGCTTCCATGAGCCAGTTTCTGAAACTTGCTTCGGAAACGGTCAAGGCCGTGGAAGAAGCCATTGGCCGGCGCGTGACCTGGGACTTCGTAAAGTTCTTGATCACGAGATACGAACCGTCGGACGGGCCTCAGACGCAGATGGCGGGCTACCTAAGATCGATCTTGGCCGGACAGGTCATGACTGAACCAATGCTGAAATCTACGGCGATCTCAGACGCTGGTATGACCCAGCAAACCGTCTACGAAGTTGATCCGAGCCAATTCATCAGAAAAACGATTGATCGCGCTCTGACCAGCGTGAACGGCGTTGGAGATGAGTTGGAACAGACAATCCAAATGGCATGGGGGCGCCGCTGATGGCCCGAAACATCTTCAATCAGCCACCAAAGGACGAGAAGGAGAGCGCGGCCCCCTCCCCTACCGCGCCAAAAGCGGCAAAATTGCCAGGATCTGTTGGCGGATTGCGCGACTCTTTGCGCGAGATCACCGCGAATTCCATTCGGGACATCGAGCCCGATCAGATTGAGATGGATGGTCTGCGCGATCGGTTAGTGCTGGAGGATTCCAGTATTGATGAGTTGGCCGAAAGCATTCGCAAGCATGGGCAACAAGTGCCAATTATGGTCCGTCCATCGGCCCAACCGGACAGATACCGTATCATCTACGGCCGACGCAGGCTTGCAGCGATCCGCATGATCGGTGGAACGGTCAAGGCGATCGTCCGAACTTTGGATGACGACGCATCTCTGATCGCACAGGGCCAAGAGAACAATCTCCGACTAGACCCGTCTTTCATTGAGAAATCTCTTTTTATCAAAGAGATGCAGGAATCAGGCTACAAGCCAAACGTCATCCAGGATGCTCTCGGTTTGACACGGCAGGGCGTGTCCAACCATCGCGTCGTCATAGAGCAACTGCCAGAAGGGCTTGTACAGTTGATAGGGCCGGCACATGGCATCGGACGACGGCAATGGGGTGATCTGGCTGCTTTCTCGAAAAAGATAGATCTGGTGAACACGGCCAAAAAAGTGATTGCCGCCCTGCCCGACGACACTCCAAGCGCGGAAAAGTTTCAGGCAGTCTACTCGGCTTGCTCGAACAAGGCACGTAGCGACAAGAAGCAAGCCAACGGCAGCCTAAAGTCCGTCGTCAAAGATGCGGACGGTAGCTCTGTGGGAACGCTGACGGTCGATCAGAAAACGATCGCCATCAAGATCGCCAAGAAGGACAACCCAGAATTCGGCCAATGGCTCGAAGAGCGCGCAGAGGCAGCGCTTTTGCAGATCTTCGAACAGTGGCGGAATGAGAGCGGCTCTGGGTCCTAACCCAAGCCACACAGAGTAACGCGAGCAGAGGAGAAAAGCGAAGACCAGAAGAAAAGAGCCCCCCAAAGTTTCCCCTGGAGAGCCCTCATCATTCGATTAGCACTCATGATGTAGCAACCTCCAACAAACCGGTCAAGAGTCACCGATTCGGTGGACGGTTTTTTTTGCCTTTTCCTGAGCAAAATCTCGGGAAAAGACTGGGAAGCTGTGGGCCGAACGGTCGTCGTGAACAAACCATGGCATTTACAAAACTATCGATCAAAACCGCTGGTGCTGTTGCATCAAGCGGCTCAATTTCTGCGGCTGAAACCGACATTTGGACCATCTTCAGGGCACTGAGAGATGCACGGAGCGTATTCGGTCTGCGTCCTGGCCATATCCAAACACTTCAAGCCATGCTCAGTTTCTTGAAGCCCGGCCACGGCGAAACGGTTTTCGCGTCCAACGACTCGATTTGCCAGCGCGTCGGCGGTATCGACGAACGGACACTCCGCAGACACATCAACCGCTTCGTCGAACTCGGTTTCATCAAACGCAATGATAGCTCGAACCGGAAGCGATACCGCGTTCGCTCGTCCAGCGGGGAATGCATCAGCTATGGACTGTCTCTAACCCCCCTCATCCAACGTGCAAGCGAGCTTATCGCCATCGCACATGAGATGGAAAATAACCGGCGGGATCGGATATTTATCCGCAAACAGATCCTTACAAAGCTCGCCAATTTGGAAAAGCATGATCCCTGCAACACATTCATCACCCACGCACGGAGAGCTCTACGCAGGAAGCTGAGCCTGCCCGAATACCACGCGCTGCTCGCTGACACGGACAAAGAATGCCGGAATTTGAGTACACCAGATGACCCACCAGAAACTGTGGAATTGCCCGCCAATGACGGACAAACTGTCCGGCACCAATCTAAGTCTGAAGAAGAAAAAAAAGATTTAGATAGCAACATAGGCAATGAAGCTCTGAAACCAGACTTGCTAACCTCAGTTTGCGATCAAGCGACGTCGTTCTCCACAGAGAGACTTAGAAACTGGTTGGACATTGAAAACCATGCTCGAACACTTGCACCCATGATGGGGGTTCACCCAGATACATTCGAAAAAGCCAAGAATGCAGTAGGAGCTCAGAAAGCGTCATGCGCCATCTTCATCATGCTACAACTTGGAAGACGCATCAGGGACTTTGGAGCGTATTTTCACAGTATTACCTTGGGCCAACGTCAAGACCAGTTTGATCCAGTGGCTTTGATCAATCGTCTATCCAAAACTGCTATGCAACCCGCCTAGTGTCCACCGCGGTGGACGTCTGACTGGCAACTAGTCCAATTACGCGTGGTCTCTCCACATGCATCAAAGCCACCGAGCCAAATTCCAATAGGGCGATACTGCGCGGTCATTCCATGTTCCTCCGTCCGGTCGATGTCCACCGCGGTGGACAGATCCGGCACCAAGTCTCACACCTCACATTCGTGACAGCCGTTCTTCGTCATCCACGACGTCAAGTGAACCGCCCTTGCCATCCCAAGCCCACAGGACGATGTCGAAGTCCGATGACGACGCACCCTTCGCAAAACTCTTGATCAGGAACCCCGCAAACCCATCCGCTATAAGGGCGCTTGCTAAATCCTGTGTCGGCACAGGTTGACCGTCGAGCATCTTCATGCGCCATGCAGGGTCGGCAAGTATTGACGCTGTCACACCATACCGTTCGAGCCTGTCCTGATCGCGGGTATCGAAAATTGGCCCCAGGTCGGCATTGTACGACACCAGGATCGTGGGTTGCAGGCTGCCTACCTGGTTGGCTTCTCTAAGAGCGGTCGCGGGATCCAGCGAGGTGTAGAGGGCAGGGGTGCCCTTGGCATTAAAGCGCCCTCCATAGAGTTCGGCGCCCCGTCCGGACAAAGGTTCACGCGCATAGACGGCGTTCAGGGCGCGGTAGAGCGGCCCTGAGTAGCGTCCATCTTTCAGCGGCATCAGGCAAAGACGCCCGCATCGACCGCATCGATGTATTCCAGAACTTGCTGAGCTTTGCCTTCCTGCACCAGCTGCATGGCTGTCCGGCCATCAAAGCCGGGCAGGGGCTCTGACCGGTACCATGCATAGGCCATCAGTTCCGAGCCGAAGCGGGGTTCGACTTTGTTCAGCACCTCTACCAATTCGCGCAGGCGGCGCTGCGTCTTGTCCGAACCAATGCGGGCTCGCCTCTGCAACGCGTCTTTGCCCAAGCCGACGGTCAATGCGATCTCTTCTGCTGATGTGCGTAGCACAGCGGCGATCTTGCGCGGTTCGAATTGCCCAGCTTCAGCAAAGTTCGTGATATGCATGATCTATGCTCCTACAGTGATACTGACGGTATATAGCGACAATATTGCTGAATTTCAAGTTGATAGGAGATACTGCGCCTTCGTTTCCCGTGCTAATCCGTAACGCTGCATTGCTCTGAACGAAGCAAATCCTGATTTTTGGGCTTGAGAAGTCGCCGTTAGAGCGCTTTTGCCGATCGAGAACGTCAGATAAGTTATTGATAATATGAGAAAGGCTGCAGCAGTCGGACCGGAGTTGCCGATCTTGGATCGGAACCGCCACTTACTGCATCCAGTCACGGGGGTCCGCGGTGGTGTCGGACCCTCGGCAGTTACCCCGGACCAGTTGGCTAGTGAAAAGGGAAAGTGGACTTCGGGTTTTTGTGACCGACGGATGAGGGCCTTTGGGGTGCCTCTGACGAGTTCGGGCCGGGTTCCGGTCTGCCGTTACGGATGAAGGGCATTCCCATGCAATCAGGTGTCTTGCGCGTGTTACGCGCGACCGCTGCCTCTTGGTGGCGGCATATAGAGCTGCGCCGAGCCGGTCAGACAGGGCTGGCACGGCAGCTCGAGCGGAAGGCCGTTCTCCGCGATCTCGCCTATCTCAGGCAGGCGGCGACGCTGCCGAATGCCCATGTCATCTTCGGAGAAGGCGGAACGTTCCTTCAACTCGGTTGGACCTTCCCACACTCAACCGAAAGACATCCCCATGGCTATTCTCAAGTTCTCCACCTCCGCTGTCGCGGCGCAGATCGCCCACGCGCGTGCCTGCAAGACCTTCCTGCCCAACTGGAACGGACCCGTTGACCGGCCCGCCCTGATCCTCATCGTCGGCAATGGCGTGCATCTGCGCTCGAACGGCATTGATGGCACGACCACCCGGCTCTGCAACTTCGAGAGCGACAGGCGCAGAACCGAACTGGTCAAGGCTTGCAAGGTTGGCTCCACCTGGTATGCGGCGGCAAAGGTCACAAGTCTTGACGGCACCCCTGTCGAGGATGCGACCTATGTGACCGATGCGAATGGCTCGATCACTTTCGGGGCTGTCTTCCTCACCCGATACGATGACGGCTGCTGGGGCTACAAGGATATGGAGGAAAGCGCGGGCCCGAACGCGTCGCGCGCGCCCCTTGCGCTGATCGAACTTCTCTCCGATCTGAAATACCCGGACAGCTACGCCCGGGACTGGCGCCAGCGCTGCCGGGATTGGGCCGCGATCCCTGACTACGCCGAAGGCGACAAGATCAAGCTCGCAAAACCGGTGACGCTCACCGACGGCAGCACCTGCCAGATCGTCACCGCGACCCACTACAAGCGGGGGCGGCAAAAACGCCGCTGCTACCGGATCGAGGAAACCGGTGGGCTCGTACGCCTCTCGAAGGCCACGCTTGCGGGTTCGGAGCTGCTCAGCTCCGCGAAAGGTGCTGCCAGCCCGGTGCTGGCGGAGTATCTCGCGGGGCGAGAATAGGTGCTGCGCCGGACGGTTCATCGACCTGCGGGCGACAGCAGATCCTGCGGCTTGTCTTGACAAGACAATGCAAGTGCATTACCTATTGCGGTCAGCAAAGCCCCTTTTCTTTCAGGAGACTGCCATGACAGCGCTCGCACAAGACGTCTCGAAACTCACGGACCGGTATCAGACGACCGTGCCGGCGGGTGTGCGCAAGCAGCTCAAGCTGGGCAAGGGCGACCAGATTCGCTACTGCACCGAGCCGAGTGGCAGGGTCTATATCGAGCCCGTGCGCGCCGAAGAGGATGATCCCGCGCTCGGCGCGTTTCTCGATTTTGTCGAGGCCGATATCAAGGCGCATCCGGACCGCATTCGGGCGTTCGATGGGGCTTTGCATGATCGTCTTGCAGCACTGGTCGGAGACGTTGACGTCGATCTCGATGCGCCCCTATCGCTCGAGGATGAATAAGCGGCGATAGCGTGCCCGCCCAAGCGCCCCTTGTCGTAAACGGATGGTCGATTTATGCGCATCCGCTCTTTCTGGACCAGCTCGAAGGGCTGATCGAGGAAGTCGAGGCGCGTAAGGCACGCGATCCAAAGACCTGGCGCAAGAAAAACCCGACGAAACGGCTGGCCGCCATCTTCTAGCTGGTCACCGAGGCCATACCGGCAGATCCGAGTGCCGCAGCCTACCGGCAAGGCAGCACGCTCGGGGATCACCGCAAGCACTGGTTCCGGGCGAAATTCTTCCAGCAGTATCGGTTGTTCTACCGGTTCAACAGCGATGCGAAGGTCATCGTGGTGGCCTGGGTGAACGACGATAAGACCCTGCGCGCCTACGGCAGCAAGACGGATGCCTATGCGACGTTCAAAGGGATGCTGGAAGATGGAAATCCACCTGACGATTTCGACGCGCTCTTGAAAGAAGCGGCGACGGCGGACAAGCGGTTCGAGACGTCTCTTGAAGCGGCGCCCGATCGGTAACCCCTACATCTCCATGCAGATCGATGTCGGCTTGCCACCAACGCGCCCTTTGGCGCGCGCAGAGGCAAGACCCGCCTTGGTACGCTCGCGGATTAGCGCGCGTTCGAACTCGGCCGCGGCACCGAGGACCTGTAGTGTGAACTTGCCTTGCGGCGATGCAGTGTCGATCGGGTCCTGCAGGGACCGGAAGTAGGCACCTTTGGCCTCCAGCCGCTCGATCACCTCCAGCAGGTGCGACAAAGACCGCGCGAGGCGGTCGATCCGGACGACGACCAGCGTGTCGCCCTTGCCGATCCGCTCCAGCACACGTGCAAGCACCGGACGCGCACGATTGCCGCCTGAGGCGTGCTCTTCAAAGATCTCGGCGCAT
>NZ_JBRBWD010000050.1:0-55746 GCF_052825245.1 Sagittula sp. | reverse complement strand
CGGGTCGGGCCGCGTCAGCGGTCCGAAACCGCACCGGAAGCGGCCAGAGATGACCGGCCCGCAACAGGCTCTGCTGACGCTGATCGAGCGGCTGCATGCACCCGGTATACACTGGGGCATGGCGCGGATCGGCGAAGAGGCGGGGCTCACCGCTTCGGAGGCGGCCTCCGTCGCCCGGGCCGTGCCTGCCCGCAGGCAGGAGTTCGCCGCCGGGCGCCTTGCCGTCCGCCGCGCCCGCGCGGGCCTCGGCCTGCCGTCTGACGATCTGGCCGACGGTTTGCCCGCCGGACCTGACCGGCTGCCGCTCTGGCCTGTCGGGATGACCGGCTCCATCAGCCACGCCTCCGGGCTTGCGGTGGCCGCGGTCGCCCGCCCGCCGGTGCGTCTCGGCATCGACCTGGAAGAGGACAAACCGCTGGACCCCGGGCTGGTGGAGGAGATCTGCCTGCCTGCCGAAGGGACCATGCCGCCGATCCGGGTGTTCTCTGCCAAGGAGGCGATCTTCAAGGCGGAGTATCCCCGCACACGCGTGCTGCACGGTTTCCACGGCATCGAGGTCGACCTCGCCCGGGGCCGCGCCCGCTACACCGATCATCCGGAGGTCGCCGCAATTCCGCCCGAATCGCGGCGGCCCCTACCCATCCTTCAGGCGGTCGGTGGCGGGCTGATCCTGTCGCTTTGCCGGACCGGGGCCTAGCATGGCATCACCAATGCGTGTCCAATCCCGACAGGATCGCTGCATTCGCCCTATCCTGCGGAAATTGCGGCGAAACTGTGGCGGTGTTTCGCGATCCGGCGACGCTCTGTTTCCGGGAAACCGACCATCGGGTCGTGGCTTAAATATGGCAAATCGCCTAGATTGCGGCCAGAAGAGGGCGCGTTTCGGTCGCAATCGGTCAATTGCGTTGGCCAGATCGGGGCAGCCCTCTCCGCATCGGGGGCCAACTTTGCGGGAGCATGTGACATGAACCAGTTCCAGTCCGTCGGAGAGATCTTCGCCGCCCTGCGCCGCCGTGCGTGGGTGATCATCGGCATCTTCCTCGTCGGGTGCGTGATCTCGGTCGACTATGCCCTTGTGCAGCAGAAGGTCTACGAGGCGACCGCCGTGGTCCAGATCGAGGACGCCCGCGTTTCCAGCACCGCCACGGCCACCGTGTCCGACGCCAACGAGGCCTCGCGCCGGCTGCAGCTGATCGAGCAGCGGCTGATGTCGCGCGACAACCTCATGACCCTGATGGACAAGTACGACCTGTTTTCCGACGACCCGGAGCGCAACGACGGCGAGCGCATCTACATGATGCGGCAGGCGGCGCGGATCACCCCGATCACCAATCCCGCCCCGACCTTCACCGCCGCCGCGCAGGCGCCGTCGGGCCTGATGATTTCCGTCATGCTGCCCGACCCGGACAAGGCCGCGACCGTGGCGAACGACCTGATGAACAAGGTGATCACCGAATCCCGCGACCGTTCGGCCCGGCAGGCGAGCGAGACGCTGGCCTTCTACGAAACCGAGGAAGCCCGCGTGAACGCGGAGATCGTCGCGCTGGAAAACCGCATCGCGGAGTACAAGCAGGCCAATTCGGCGCAGCTTCCCGCCGGTGTTGCGGCTCTGCGCACCCAGCTGACCACGCTGCGCGAGACGGAGCTGGACCTGGCGCAGGAGATCATCACCATCCAGTCCGACACCGCCCGCAAGCGGCCCGAGGAACTGGCCCGGCAGGTCGCCCAGCTTGAGGATCAGCGCGCGCTGGTTGCCGCCCGCGCGACCGAGATCGAGGGCCAGATCGCATCGGCCCCCGAGGTGGAGCGCCAGCTCAGCCAGCTCGAACGCGAGATGGACCGCCTGAAGGACCAGTACAGCGTCATCACCCGCGGCAAGGCCGAGGCCGAGATGGGCCAGGCGTTGCAGGACCGTCAGGCCGGCGGCCGCTACGAGGTGCTGGAAACCGCGCTGGTGCCGGAGAACCCGATGACCTCCAGCCGCAAGAAGATCGCCGGTATCGGCGCCTTCGCCAGCCTTCTGGCCGGTCTGATGGTGGCGCTTGGGCTGGAGGTGATGAACCCCGCGATCCGCAGCCAGCAGCAGATGGAGCGCCTTCTGGGCATCCAGCCGGTGGTGGCGATCCCGGTGATCAGCAACCGCCGCGACCGGACCTGGGGCGGGCTGAAGTTCCTGGCGCGGGCGCTGGGAATCCTTGCGCTGGTTGGCGGCGTGACCGCCTGGCTGGCGAAGACCTCTGGCCTTGGTGCGCTGTTCGGCAGCGGCACGCCGCGCCGCGCCGTCCGCGGCTGATCCACGACCAATCGGTACACGTGTCCCGTTCTGGTGGGGATCGGACGGGAAGGGGACCGCGGCGGGCCGGTGGGGCCTCGCCGCGGTTGCCTGTTGGACTGTTTATTCGGGAGTCTGTCTGAGCGAGAGGGTCGGTGACCGGCCCGAAGGCGCCGCTCAGTAGGCGTAGCGGCCCACGTCCACGCCTTCGGCCTTGTTCAGGATCATGCCCAGAAGCGGCGTTTCGGTGCCGAGACGGCGTTCCACTTCCTTGATCTCGCGCTCTGTCGTCAGGCCGCCGCCTACCACCAGCAGCACGCCGTCGAACAGCGGCTGGAAGGCGATGACGTCGTCGAAGGACAGCGCGGGCGGCAGGTCAAACAGCATCACGTCGGGGCGCAGTTCCTCTTCGATCCGTTCGAGCGTGGAGCGGGTGCGCGGGTCCTGCAGCAGTTCGGAGGCATAGGGCTCCGTCACCGTGTTCAGGCCGAAGGCGATGTTGTGCCCGGCGTTGAAGTCGTTTTCGCCCAGCCGGATCAGGTGATCCTCAGGCGCGATCCTGCCGCGCAGCATGTCGCCGATGGGGCCGGGGCTGTCGACGCCCAGCACGCGGTGCAGGTTCGGGCGGCGCATGTCGAAGTCCATCACCAGCGTGCGGGTGTTTTCCTGCCGGGACAGCGAGATGGCGAGGTTGGCGACGGTGAAGGTCTTGCCGCAGCCCTTGCCGGGCGAGGTGACGGCGACCCGTTTCCAGCCGCGTTCGGCCAGCGTGTGCATCAGCCGGGTCCGCAGCACGTCGAAGGTGGCATGAGCGGGGTCGAGCCGGTCTGCGGTGACGACCCGGTTGTGGTTGAGCTGGCCCAGCTCGAACCGCGCCACGGGCAGGTCGAGCCATGCTGTATCGGGCTGCGGGCGTCTGGCCTCCGGACGGGGCGCCGGGGCGGGTGCCGGGGCGGGTCCGGGGGCCGCGGCCGGATGGCTGCGCTGCTCCGGCGTGAGCGAAAGCGGCGGCATGGCCGGGACGGGCCGCGCGGGCGGGGTGTCCGCCTGCGCCTCGTCGGTGTCTGTGTCGTCTTCTTCGGTCGCGGCTTCGCGGCGGGCCTCTTCGGCCAGACGTGCCTCTTCGGCGCGCCGCAGCTTTGCCGCCTGCCGCGCTTCCGCGAGCTTCCGGCGCCGTTCTTCGGCTTCCGCCTCGACACGTTCCAGTTCTTCTGCCTGATGGCGGGCTTCGGCCTCCGCTTCGGCGCGGGTTTGTTCCTCTGCCTGACGGCGGGCTTCGGCCTCTGCGTCGGCGCGGGCGTGTTCCTCGGCCTGGCGCTGCGCTTCGGCTTCCGCATCGGCGCTGGCCTGATCCTCGGCCTCGCGCCGGGCGTCCGCTTCTGCCTGTTCCTCTGCCCTGCGGCGGGCTTCGGCGGCGGCGAGGCGGGCGGCCTCGCGGGCGCGGGCGAGGCGGCTGGCTTCGGGGTCGGCCGGGTGCTGGGCCTCTTCCTCGCGGGCGCGGCGGGCCAGACGTTCCTCCCGCGTTTCCAGCGGGGGAACCGGGGCCATGTCCTTCGAGGTGTCCTCCTGCACGGAGGGCTCTCCGGGTGTCAGGGGCTTGCGCTTGCGGCGAAACTTGCGGCTGTCCATCATGTTCATGCCTTGTGCCCTCGGGCTCCTGCCCATCCGGCGCAGGCGGCGCGCGCGCCGGTTGATATCTCTGCACCCCTCTTGTGGGCGCAAATGCTCAGACCCGTTAGACCAGTTGAATCTGGCCATAATATGGTGATCCGAAGGGATTGTTTACCAAGCGGCACCATCACACCACCGTCAGAAGCCGAACAGCCCGGCGTCGCCGATGGCCCGGTCGACGAAACGCGCGCGGTCTGCTTCGGGTTGCCAGCCCAGCCGTGCCTTCGGCTTGGCGTTGTCGAAGGGCGAGAAATGCGCCCGGCTTTTCCAGTCGGCCAGCGAGGGACGGACCACGCCCTTGCGGCGCAGCGCGTGCTTCTTCAGCAGGTATTTCACCGCGTCCGAGGCGTAGAAGGCCGTGAGGTTGCCCGAGGACACGCGGATGCGCGCGCCGAGACGGTCGTTGATCGCGTCGAAGTAGTCGCGCGCGGTCAGCATCGGTTCGCCCGTCAGGTTGAAGCTTTCGCCCACCACCGGCGCGTCGATCATGGCGACCAGCCCGTCGGCGATGTCGTCGTTCAGCACGAAGGGCAGGGTGTTGGTGCCCGGTCCCCAGATGCGGGCCGCCCCCGCGCCGTGCCAGCGGGCGATGCCCCAGTGCTGGAGCGGACCGCCGGGGCCGACGACGATGCCGGGCCGGGCGATGACCAGCGGCAGGCCGCGCTCCTTGTGGAGCTTCATGAGCTGGCGTTCGCATTCGGCCTTGGATCGGGCGTACATGTTGCGGTCGGTCATGTCGGCGGGGAAGGGCGTGACCTCCGTGATGGTCCGTGTCGGGTCGGACATGTCGTAGGAGGCGATGGTGCCGGTGTAGATCAGCCGCTTCACGCCGGCCTTTTCGCAGGCCATGCCGATGCGGGTGGCGACGCCGACATCGTGGATCAGCGCGTCGGACCATGTCCCTTCGAGCGAGCGGGCGAGGTTGAAGACCACCTCGATGCCCTGCATCGCCTCTGTCAGCGCGTCGAGGTCGTAGAGGCTGACGCCCACCGTCTCGACGCTGTTGGGCAGGTCGGGGAAGGGGCCGCTTTTGCCGCGGGACAGGACGCGCACGTCATAGCCGTTGTCGACGAGGCGGCGGGTCAGCGCGCGCCCGATGAAGCCGGTGCCGCCGATGACCATGGCGGTGGGCTGCGGCCTGCGGGAGGCGACGGGCGGCGTCGCCACCTGCTTGGCCGCGTCGGGCAGCAGCGTGATGGCGTCGTCGATGGCCTGCATGACGGCCACGGCGCTGTCGGCGGAGAAGGACGGATGCTGCCTGCCCTGAGCCATGGCGCCGTAGATCGCGGCGTCCATGCCCCGGAAGCTTTGCGCGTAGGGGTTCTTCGTGTTGAGCGACCTACCCTGCGTCCAGGCGTTGCGCAGGCCGTTCTTCAGGTGCTGGCCGGAAAGGTCGAGCTGCCGGCGGAGCGGGTTCATCACGAGGTCGGCGGCGTTTTCCCGTTCGACGGTCAGCACGTCGGAGGCGTAGTCGAGCCGCGCCCGGGCGGAGGAGCCGCGCAGCGTGACGGAGCGGTCATCCACGGTCTCCACCATGGCGATCTGGAAGAGCAGGTTGACGTGGCCCGCACGGGCGAGAATGCGGAAGGACTGCGGGCGCGGATCGTCGCCCGGGAGCATCACGGGGTGCCCTGCCTCGGCATGGGTGACGGTCACCGGGCCGAAGAGGTCGTGGGCGAAGGCAAAGAGGTGCGGCCCCAGTTCGAGGAGCAGGTTCTCCGGCTTCCTCAACAGCCACAGGTTGTACGGGCCGGAGCGCAGCGGGGCGAGCGGCAGGGCCCATGTGATCTCGGCGGTGTGAATCCGGCCGTAATCCCCTGCCTGCATCGCATCTTTCAACCTGCGGTAAGACGGCAGCCCGAGGAAGTTGTGACCGGGTGCAAAGAAACGGCCCGCCGCCTGCGCGGCTTCGGCGATTCGCCGGGTCGCGGCGCTTGATTCGGCAACAGGCTTTTCCACAAGCACATGAAGTCCCGCAGAGAGACATTCTGTCGCAATGGGCTCGTGCAGGTTGGGCGGGGTGAGTACGTGGACTGCCTCGCAAACGTGCGCTTCGATCATTTTCTGCACAGATGTGAATACTTGCGCGCCATGTTGTTGCGCGAGGGCCTGCGCAGCCGATTCGCGGGGGTCGCAGACGGCGGCGATCCGCACCCCCGGCGTCGCCTTCAGGGCGTCCGCGTGCCAGTCTGCGATGTATCCGGCGCCGATCAGGCCGATGGGAATGGTTTTCGACATTTACTTGTACTCGATGATGCGCATGTCCGACCGCCGCACGCGTCGCGTGTGGAACCGGGCCATGCCGATGAGGTTTGGAATCTTGGACAGGGTGAGCAGAAGGCTGTGCCGCCACGCCTGCGCGGCGGGCAGCCCGTCGCGGATCAGCCCCTGAGCCGTCCGCACGTAGTTCAGCGCGTAGACGGCGAGGACAGCGGCGGACAGCCATAGGGTGGTCAGCAGCCCGGCGAGGAACAGCAGCGGCAGCGCCAGGCCGTAGACCAGCACGCGGCGGCGTTCGCGTACGAAGTATTCGGGATGCAGGTGGCCGACCTGCGCAAAGCCGTGGCCGGTGCGCACCGCGCGGGTCCACCACTGGCCGAAACGGGTCATGGCGGCGTCGTGGCGCGTCATCTCGTGCGGGATGCGGTGCAGCGTCCAGCCCGCCTTGCGGAAGCGCACGCAGACCTCGTCGTCCTCGGCGGCGATGACCTCGGGGTTCATGCCGCCCACGTCGCGCCAGAGCTGCGCCCGCACCATCATGTCGCCGCCGCAGGCCGCGATTTCGCCCGCGGGACGGCGCCATTCCCAGTCGCAGAGCTGGTTGTAGAGCGTGGCGTCGCGGTGGATCTCGGACCGCCAGCCGGTGACCATGCCGGTGCCGGGGTTCAGGTCGAGGAAGGCGCGCGCGGCGTCGAGGTAGCCGGGCACCAGCGCGCAGTCGCCGTCGATGAACTGCACGTATTCCGGCGCGTCGAGCGCATCGAACCCGGCGTTGCGGGCGCGGGCGGCGGTGAAGGGGCGGGTCATGTCGAGGTTGACGACCTTTGCGCCGGCGCGTTCGGCGGCGGCCACGCTGTCGTCGGTCGACCCGGAATCTACATAGACGATCTGCCGCGCCTGCCCGGCGACGGAGGCCAGCGCGGCCTTCAGCCGGTCCCCTTCGTTGCGACCGATCAGGACGACATCGACGGGGGTCATGGGCGCGGCTCCGGACGTTTCGGCGGCTGCTTGTCTTCCGCATAGGCGGTGAAGAGGGTGGAGAGGCGCGCGGCCTCCTGCGCCACGTCGAAGTCGGCGGCGACCTTCGCGGCGCCCTTTGCGCCCATCGCGCGGCGGCGGTCGGGGTCGTCCAGCAGCGTGGCGATGGCGGCGGCCAGCGCATCGGGATCGCCCGGCGGCACCAAGAGCCCGGTCTCGCCGTTCTCCACCAGTTCGGGCACGCCCGCGATCTGCGTGGTGACGACCGGCACGCCGGAGGCCAGCGCCTCCATCAGCACCACGGGCACGCCCTCGGCAAAGCTGGGCAGGGTGAAGATGTCGGCCTCTGCCAGTGCCTCTGCCACCTCCGCCTGGCTGCGGTAGCCCAGGAAGGTGACGCAGGTGTGCAGGTCGAGCTGGCGGGCCAGCGCGTCGATGCCCACCCGTTCCGGCCCGTCGCCGATCAGCGTGAGCCTGAGGTTGGGGTACTTCGGCTTCAGTTCGGCCATGGCCTGCAGCAACACCGGCACGCCCTTCACTGCCGCCATGCGCCCGGTGAACAGCAGGCTTTCGCCGTAATGCGGTGCGGCGGTGTATCGGGCCGGGTCGACGCCGCAATGGATGACGTGGAAGCGGTCCCAGTGCATCTGGTCGGCAAAGCACATGAGCTGCGAGCGGGCGAAGTCGCTGATGCAGGCGACGAAACGCGCGCGGGCGGCCTTTTCGTCGATCCGCCAGTGATGCGGTTCGAAGAAGATGTCCGGCCCGTGGATGGTAAAGCTGTAGGGAATGCCCGAGAGTTCGGACGCCAGCATCGCCACCGTGCAGGACGCCTTGGCGATGTGGTTGTGCAGGTGCGTGACGCCGTTGCGGGCCATGTGGTCGGCCAGCACGCCCGCCTCGGCGAAGTAGATCAGGTTGTAGAGCCGGCCTTTCAGCCCCTTGGGCGCGGTCTGCCATGCCAGCCGGAGCGTCCGCAGGTAGCGTTTCGGCCGGGCCATCCAGCGCAGGTGCGCGGACAGCAGGCGCGGCCCCTTGCAGGCGGCCAAGACCTTGAAGGTGCGCTTGTGCTCCTCGCGCTGTTCCGGCCCGACGAGGTGTTCGGCGCCGGTGGTGCGGATCGAGCAGGTCATGACCTCGTGCCCCAGCGCCCGCAGGCCCGCCACCTCGCGCTGGATGAAGGTGTCGGAGGCGCGGGGGTATTCGCCGGTCAGGTAGGCCAGTTTCGGCAGGGTCATGCGCGGCCCTCCCGCGTGGCGGTCATCAGATCCTCGAACCGGGCGCCCTTGCCGGGGAAGGCGCTGTGCAACCGGTCCGTCGGATAGCGCAGCGGCATCATCCGGGCGCGCAGCACGGGTTCGCGGAAGAGCCCGGGCAGCTTGTGCGCAACGGGGCGCAGCACGCGGACCATGGCGGACCAGAGGGTGTAGGGCACGGTCACGTTCAGCCGCGGCCAGCCGTGCACCTTGCGGTGCGCCTTCAGGAAGCGCGCGCGGGTCGGGCGGTCGTGGTCGAAGACGTTCAGCACGCCCGGACCGGGGGTCGGGGTGCGGGCCGCCTCCACCGCGATGCGGGCGACGTGGTCGACATGGGCCAGCGGCAGCTCGCCCTCCGACCCGATGGTGACGAAGAGCTTCGACGCCCAGAAACCCTGGAGCGCGTGCCATGACCGGCCCGGTCCCCAGATCGCGCCGGGCCGCAGGATCCAGTCGTCGTCGAGCGCATCGTCGAAGAGGAACATCGCCTCCTGCAGGCGCTTTGCCCCGGCATAGGGATCGCGCGCGCCGCGCAGGGTGGCGTCGGGCAGGGGGATCAGCGCGCTCGATTCCCTCAGCGCGTCGCCCGGGTGCAGCCGGTCGGTGTCGTAGACCGCGAGGGAGGAGATCAGCACAAGGCGCGGCGCCTTGGCCGTCCAGGCGGCATGGACCGCACGGTTGGCCTGCAGCGTGTCGCGGGCCAGCGCCTGCGCATCGTCGCCAAGGTGGGCTGCGGCATGGATCAGGGCGCTGTCTTCGATGAGCGCCCCGGTCAGCCGGTCGGCGGCCTCCGGTGCGGTGAGGTCCAGTTGCAGGGTCGTGATGCCCGCGTCGCTGGCCCAGCCGGGCAGGGGGCTGCCGCGGGTGACAGCGAGGACGGGCAGGTCGTGGCGCCGAGCCTCAGCCACGCAGGCGCGCCCGAGGAAACCGCTGGCGCCAGTGACGACGATGCGCGGACCGGGCGCTGCGGGCGCGAGGCGGGCCTCGTCCTCGCCCGGGCGGGCGGAGGCGTTGTCCTTTGCCGCTTTGCCTTGCTCCGGTGTCACTTCGGTTGCCTGCCTTTCCGGTCGGGCTTGTGTCTGTGTGCGATCCGGTTTCACTTCGCCTTCCTGAAGCTCCGGTTTCACTTCGCCCATGGCATCGGCTCCATCGGCGCGCAGGTCGTCGTCATGCGTTGCGCGCCCGTCGTCTCGCCCGCGTTCTGGATCGCCAGCGTGACCTCCGTCAGGTGCAGGGCCATGTCGTTCGACAGGCGGCAGGGGCGCCCCTCGCGCAGCGCCTCCAGCACCTCGGCGGGTCCGAGCGCAAAGTTCATCGCGGCCGCCCCCCAGCGCGCCACCTTCGGATGAGTCGGCTGTTTCAGCCGAATGCGGCGCTTCACCGGCGATTCCATCAGGCGCCGCCGGATCGTCAGCCGCCGGGCAAAGCGCACCTTCGCGGCATTGTCCCACGCGGCGTCGCAGGACAACACCCCCTTGTCCCCCACGATGCGGATCGAATGGTCGTGCGGCGCCACGATGGAACAGGTCAGCCGCGTCACCGGCCCGTTCTCGAAATACAGCACCGCCACCGACAGGTCCGGCGCCGAAGGGCCATGGCCGCCCTTGTCGGGGATCGTTTCGGCCGAGGCCGCGACCACCGTGCGCACCGGCCCGAACCACGAGATCAGCCAGGTCAGGTAGTAGCCAGCGTGTTCCAGCGTGCAGCCGACGCGGAACTCGTCCTCCGCGGGCCAGGGCGCGCCGGACTCTGACAGCCACTTGTCATAGGCCGCCTGCGGGATGAAGCCGTCGTCGAGCTCCGCGTAGATCGCGCGCGGGGTCCCGGCCACGCCGTCGCGCAGCGCCCGGCCCAACGTCTGCGCCGCCTCGCCCAGCGCCGAACAGGGGGCGGAGGCCAGCGCCAGCCCCTTCTCCGCCGCCAGCGCGTGCAGGGTTTTCGCGTCCTCCACCGTCATGGCCAGCGGCTTTTCGGAATAGACCGGATGCCCGGCGTCGAGGCAGGCGCGCGAGGTCTCGAAATGCGCGCCGGGATTGGTGAGGTTCAGCACCAGTGCGCCGGGTGCCATGGCCAGCAGCGCCTCGAAGGACTCAGCGGCAGGCAGGGACCAGTGCGCGCAGAAAGCCCGCAGCCGGCCCGCGTCGATGTCGTAGACCCCGGCGACCTCGATCCCCGGGAACGTGGCGAGCGACCGGGCGTAAAGGTCGGCCACGAACCCGCAGCCGAGCAACAGAACCCTGTCCGTCATGCCGCCACCCTTGCGGCGCCACGCACCCCGATTGTCCAATGTTCCGCAACCACCAGCGGACCCCCTTAACCATTGACCCTTCGCTTGCAGCCAAACATGGCCATAAGACGGCATCCGCACGTCAAACCCGCTGCGCTGCGGCGGCGCAGCATCATTCGCACGTTTTTTGCGGCCCATGTTGCAGTTTCGGCACGGCATGTGCCGCCGATCCGGGCTATGGATCACGCGGGGACAAAGAGGCTGTCATGGAATTCCGGATCGAGGACCTTCCCATCCGCGTCAACGTGCCGACGTGGGCCGTGCTCGAAGCGCGGGTGCGGGAGAGATTCGCACAAAGACGCGGGTTCGCGCTCGCCACGATCAACCTGGACCACCTGGTGAAGCTGCGCGCCTCGCCCGAATTCCGCGTGACCTATGCCGCGCAGGACTTCGTGGTGGCAGACGGCAACCCGATCGTCTGGATGTCGAAGCTGGCCGGGCGCCCGGTTTCGCTGATCCCGGGGTCCGAGGCGATCCTGCCGCTGGCGCGCATCGCCGCGCAGCAGGGCGTGCAGGTGGCGCTTTTCGGCGCGACCGACGCGGTGCTGAAGGCCGCGAAGGAATACCTCGAACGCGAGGTGCGCGACCTCACCGTGGCCTGCTGCATCGCCCCGCGCATGGGCTTCGACCCCAAAGGCGAACTGGCGGAGGCCTACCTGGCCGAGATCGCAGCCTCCGGCGCGCGGCTGTGCTTCGTGGCGCTGGGCGCGCCGAAGCAGGAGACCTTCGCCGCCTTCGGACGCACCCGGGCGCCGGAGGTGGGCTTCGCCTCCATCGGCGCCGGGCTCGACTTCTTCGCAGGCACCCAGAACCGCGCCCCGGCGCTGGTGCGCCGGTTCTCGATGGAATGGCTCTGGCGGGCGGCTTCGAACCCGCGCCGCCTTGGCCCGCGCTACCTGAAATGCCTTGCCATCCTGCCCGTCGAGGCGGCAAAGGCCCTGGCCATGCGCCTGCGCGCCCGCAAAGGCTGACCTGCCTCCTTCATCTTGGCCCAAATACCTTGGAGGGGGTCCGGGGGAGGCAACGCCTCTCCCGGCGGGTCGGGCCGCCGCAGGCGGGCCGAAACCCCTATGCGTCCGTGGTACCGCCGGAAATCACCCGCGCCGGGTTGCCGGCCACCGTCGCACCGGCGGGCACGTCGCGGGTCACCACCGCGTTGGCGCCGATCACCGCGTGGTCGCCCACGGTCAGGGGGCCCAGCAGCTTGGCACCGGCGCCCACGTCCACGTGACCGCCCAGAACCACCGGCCCGGCCAGGGTCACCTGGTGGAAGATCATGCAGTTCACGCCGATGCGCGCCCTCGGGTGCACGATGATGCCGGTGGGATGGGTCAGGCGCAGGCCGCCGCCGATCTCGGTCGTCAGGTGCAGTTCGGACTGGGTCATCAGCGACCAGAACCAGTGGTTCGCCACCCAGTATTTCGACACCAGCCGGCCAAAGGCACCGCGTCCGCGCCAGTGCTGATAGCGGCGCACCGCCCGGATCAGCTTCTTGCCCGGCGCCCAGAAGGTGTCGATCCGCTCGCGCGACCAGTCGGGCACGTCGGCTGAAATCCGTGTGTCCTGCTGCATTCCGTCCCGGGGCCTTCGATCTGCCACACTCCTGCCCTGAAATGGGTTATCCTGCTTTCAAACGCAACAGAGGACCGCAGAGGCCCGTCGCATTACAGTGTTTACCATTGTCCCGCAGCGCGGATTCCCGCAGGCGGAGGCAGGATGTTTCGAGCAACCGGAGAAACCGGCAGGACAATGACTTCGCAGACCCGCCATCCGCCCTACCGCGGTGACATCGACGGCTTGCGGGCCATCGCTGTCCTGTCCGTCGTGCTCTACCATTTCGGCGTGCCGCTCGCCGGGGGCTTCACCGGGGTCGACATCTTCTTCGTCATCTCGGGCTTCCTGATCGGCGGCATCCTCTGGCGCGAATACGACGCCACGGGCCGGGTCCGGCTGAGGCACTTCTACCTGCGCCGGTTCCGCCGTCTGGCGCCCGCCTTCTTCACCATGCTGGCGGTCACCGCCGCCGCCGCCTGGGTGTTGATGCTGCCCTTCGAGTTCCGGGAGTTCGGCAAGACCGCCATCGCCTCCACCGTCTACCTGTCGAATGTGCTCTTCTTCCGGCAGACCGGCTATTTCGACGTGGCGGCCCACGACAAGCCCTTGCTGCACACATGGTCGCTGGCGGTGGAGGAGCAGTTCTACATCTTCCTGCCGCTGCTGATCCTTGTGCTGGCGCGCTGGCGCTGGGGCCTTCTGGCGGCGCTGGTGGCGATCTGGGCGGTCTCGCTGGCGGCCTGCGTCCTGCTGACCCCGGCCTATCCGACGGCGACCTTCTTCCTTTTCCCGTTCCGCGCGTGGGAGCTGCTGAGCGGCGTGCTGCTGGCGATCTGGGGCCACCGCAGGCAGTCCGGCTGGCAGGGCTGGACGCCCTTCGCGTGGATCGGCCTGTTGCTGGTGCTGGTCTCGGTGATTTTCATCCCCGCAGGTCCGCTGTTCCCGGGGCTGCTGGCGATCCTGCCGGTGGCGGGCACCCTGATGCTGCTGTCGACGGGCAACGGGACGCATGGAGTCAGCGCCATGCTGCGCCTGCCGGTGCTGCGCTTCTTCGGCCTGATCTCCTATTCGCTCTACCTCTGGCACTGGCCGGTCTTCGTGCTGTCCAGCTACCTGCGCGACGGTTACACCCACCCCGCCGAGGCGGTGGTCTGGATGGCCCTGTCGGTGGCGCTGGCATGGCTGTCGTGGCGGTTCGTCGAACAGCCCGTGCGCCGGGCCGACCGCCTGCCCGGCTGGGCGGTGTTGTTCGGCACGCTGAGCGCTTCTGCAGCCGCGCTGGCGTTCGGCGGTTACGTCTACCTCAAGGACGGGCTGCCGCAGCGCTTCGGGCCGGAGGCGGCGGTGCATATCGCGGCGTCCGGCGACTTCCTGCAGGATTTCAGCCGGTGCTACGTGGCCGACCAGCTGCCGCTCGACGGGCTGGAGGTCTGCCCGATCGGCCCGGACGGCCCGCCGAAGGTGCTGGTCTGGGGCGACAGCCACCTGCGCGCCTTCAAGGAGGGGCTGGACATGGCGGCGCATGAGGCCGGGGTGCCGGGGATCATCCTGTGGCGCGCGGGCTGTCCGCCGCTGATCGACATCCGCAAGGTCGAGACCGCCGCGACCCCGGCGCAGAACACCGCCTGCACCCAGGCCAACACCCAGATCAAGCAGAGCTTCGCGCGGCTGGGCAGCGTCGAGGCGGTGCTGCTGGTCGGGCGCTGGGGTTACTACGCCGAGGGCACGGGCAGCGGGCTGGACGCCGGGAACCGCATCGCCATCTACCCGACCACCGGCCCGGAAGAGGTGGGGGAGGCGCAGGCTTCGGTCGTGTCGCGCGCCGCCGAGGCCACGGTCGCGCATCTGGAACGCTACTTCGACCGCATCTTCGTCCTGCGGCAGCCGCCGGAGATCCCGCTTTACGACAGCCGCCGCGCGGCGCGGGAGGCGACCCATGCCGGGCTGCCCTTCGCCGCCCCGCCGAGGACCGAGCCCGAGGTCGACCGTACCGCATTGGCGGATCGCGCGGCGCAGGCGGACCTGCCGTGGCAGGCGCTGGCGGCAGAGGGCCGGGTCGCGCTGATCGACCCCTGGCCGCGGTTTTGCGACGGCACGCGCTGTTCGGCGGTGGTGGACGGCGTGGGCCAGTTCTTCGACAACAACCATGTGACCAACGCGGCCGCGCTGCGGGTGCGCGATCTTTTCGCCCCGCTGTTCGAGGGCCTCGCGACGGAGGCGGCGCAGACCGGCGCCACCGAAGGATGACCCACTGGGAGGCTGAGTGGGACGCCGTGGTGATCGGCACCGGCATCGGCGGCGGCACGATCGGCCGCGCGCTGGCGGAGACCGGGCAGAAGGTGCTGTTCATCGAAAAGGGGCTGGCCGACGTGCGCAGCGCCGAAAACGGCCTGTCGGAGATCTTCGTGCCGGAGGCGCGCGCGACCCGTGGCCTCTGGCCGGAGCCGCTGTCGGTCACGGTGGACGGCGTCGCGCAGGCGTTCTACGCGCCGCGGGGTGCGGGGCCGGGCGGGTCGTCGGTGTTTTACGCGGCGACGCTGGAACGGCCCGAACGCCATGACCTCGAGGATGTGCCGGGACGCCCGCATCCCACCGGCGGCTGGCCGCTGGGTTTCGACGCACTGGCGCCGTTCTACGCGAAGGCGGCACAGATGTACCGCGTCTACGGCACGCCCGACCCGCTGTCGTCCGAGGCCCCCCTGCCGCTGCGCGCGGCGCCGGACCTCACGGGGGTGGAGGCGGCGATGATGGCGCGGTTCCGCAAGGCGGGGCTGCATCCCTACCACGCGCACACCGGGGTGGAGCGGCTGGAGGGCTGCGCCATGTGCCTTGGCCGCAAATGCCCGCGCGCCTGCAAGATGGACGGGCGTTCCGCCGGGGTGGAACCGGCGCTGGCCGCCGGGGCGCAGCTTCTGACCGGGGCGGAGGTCACGCGGCTGGTGATGGACGGCGCCCGGGTTGCGGGGATGGAGGCACGGGTGGACGGCGAAACCCGCCGCTTCACCGCGCGGCGCTACGTGCTGGCGGCGGGGGCGCTCGGGTCGCCCGCTGTGCTGTTGCGCTCGGCTTGCGAGGGCTGGGCGGAGGGGGTCGCCAATCGCTCCGGCCTTGTGGGGCGCAACCTGATGTTCCACCTCAACGAGATGTTCGCGCTGTGGCCCGGGGTGGAAGGTGCTGCGACGAAGGCGATCTCGCTCCGCGATCTCTATCACCTCGAAGGGCAGCGGCTGGGCACGGTGCAGGCCATGGGCATCCGTGCGTCCTATGGCGAGACGGTGTTCTACCTGAACCGGATGCTGGCGGCGCGGGGCCTGTCCCGGCTGGCGCCGCTGTCCCGCCTGCCCGCTGCGGTGGCGCAGAAGCTGATGGGCTCGGCGCAGATCTTCGTCGGGCTGATGGAGGACCTGCCCTACCGGGAGAACCGGGTCGGCGCGGACGGGGCGGTGCATTACACCCTGCACGACGAGTTGAAGGCGCGGCGGCAGGCGTTCCGCAAGGCGATCCGGCATGCCTTCCGCGGGCAGCGGCGGATGTTCCTCGGCTTTGCGCCGGACCTGAACTGGGGGCATCCCTGCGGGACCTTGCGGTTCGGGACCGATCCGGCATCCTCCGTCCTGCGGCCCGACGGGCGGGCGCACGATGTCGAAAACCTTTGGGTGGCGGATGCCTCCTTCATGCCGACGTCGATGGGGGTGAACCCCAGCCTGACAATCGCGGCCTTCGCGCTGCACGTGGCCGGGGGGATGGGTGCGGATGACTGACTTCACGCCGAAGGACGGATGCGTCGTGGTGACCGGCGCGGGCTCCGGCCTTGGTCGGGCGATGGCGGTGGCCTTCGCGGGCCGGGGATTCCGCGTAGCCGGCACCGGGCGGCGGGCGGAGGCGCTGGAAGAGACGGCGGGCCTGTGCGGCCCGGACTTCACCGCCCTGCCGATGGACGTGGCCGACTGGGGCGCGGTGCAGGCGGGATTTGCCACGCTCGGGCCGGTGGCGGTGCTGGTCAACAACGCCGCCGTCTATCCGCGCCGGGACATTCTTGCCGAAAGCGGCGAGAGCTTTGCCGCGACCATGGGCGTGAACCTCGGCGGGGTGGTGAACTGCACCCGCGCGGTGCTGGAGGACATGGCGCCGCGCGGGCGGGGCCGCATCCTGAACGTGGCGACCTTTGCCGACCTGAACCCGTTGCCTGCGTCCTCTGCCTATTCGGTGTCGAAGGGGGCGGCACGCATCTTCACCCGTGCGTTGCTGGCGGATCTGGGCGACCGGCTGCCGGGGATCGTGGTGTCGGACTGGATGCCGGGGATGCTGGCGACGACCATGGGGATACCGGATGGCGTGGCGCCCGAGGTTTCGGCCGAGTGGGGCGTGCGGCTGGCGCTGAAGGGAGATGCCGCCTACAGCGGATCGGTGTTCGAGATGGACCGGGAGATCCTGCCGCCCCGCGGGATGAAGGCGAAGGTCCGCGACATGATCCTGATGCGGCGGCGGAGGCCCCGGGTGCTCTGACGCCTACTGCTGCGAAGGCAGCGGCGTTCCGGCGGGAACGCGCGGCGGGGCCTCTTCCGGGAAGCGGATGCGGTGTTCGCCCAGCCTCGGGTGCAGGTGTCCCGCGATGCGCCACGCGATGAGACTTGCGGCGCCGGCGGCGGCGAAGACGGCGGGCACCGGCGCGGCCAGCAGGATGACCCAGGCGACCCCTGGCGTCAGGATGCCCGACACGTCGCGGAAGGACGAATAGATCGCCGACATTTCCGTGCGTTCGGAGGGCTTGACCGCCATGAGGAAGGGCAGGCCTCCGCAGATGTCGAGCAGGATCAGGAAGATGCTGGCCGAGAACAGCGCGGCGATGGCGATCCACGGCAGCGCGCCCGACAGGCCCGCGGCGAGGAACAGCAGCGTGCAGGCCATGAAGCCGGTGCGCACGGCGCCCCGCACCGACCGGGCCTGCACCCAGCGCAGCATCAGCGGCGAGGCGAAGAGCGCCATGTTGGTGGTGGAGGCGAGAACGCCGCCCAGCCGGTCGCCCAGCCCGTTCTCCACCGCGAAGATCGGCAGGTAGACGATGTAGACCCACCAGCCGCAGGAGCGGATCACCGCGAAGAGCCAGCCGGAGATCAGGCGCGGCTGCTGCAGGAACCGCCCGAGGTAGGCCAGCGGGTTCGGCGTGGCACGGCGGGCGCGGGTGATGAGCTTGCCGTTGCCGAGCCGCATGTAGAGGAAGACCGCCAGCATCGCCGCCGCCGCCAGCGCCGCGATGAGGAAGGGGGCGGGCCGCCAGACGGTCCAGAGGGTGACGCCGGTCACCGGCCCGATGGTCCAGCCGAGGGCGGAGTAGAAGAGGCGCAGCGTCTCGCACCGGCCCAGTTCGACCCGGGCGATGTAGTCCAGAACGTAGGCGTTGAAGCAGACGAAGCAGACCACCGTCGCGGAGGAGACGAGCACAAGCCCGGCGATCAGCGCCGCGGCGCCGCCGGTGGCCGCCAGCCCCGCGCCGGTGACGAAAGACAGCGCGCCCATGGCATAGACCACGCGGCGCGGGATGAAGCGGTTGACGAAGGGCACGAGCAGCCCGACCAGCAGCGAGACGAGGCCGATGGCGAAGTAGATCGCGCTGACCTCGCCCGCGTCCTGCAGCGCGTCGTAGAGCGCCACCGGAAAGACGGAGATCAGCATCCCCCGCGCCACCGCCTCGCACCCGGCGAGCGTGGCGAACCCCCTAACGGACGGGGCGGGGGCGTGGCGGAGCCATTCGGGGATGCGGCGTTCGAACATGGGGGCACTCGTCGTCTGGGCCTGCGGCGGGGCAGGGTCCTGTGCCGCGCACCTTGGCGCAGCGGCGGGCGGCGCTCTGCCCCGGGCGCGACCTCATGGTCTGAACGCGACACGACGCGGGGTTTTCGGTGTCCGGGGTGGACGGCGGGCCGCCATGATGGTGCGGAGGGTGCGGGCCTGCGTGTCTGCCCTTGGCCGTTTGCGCTGATGGTTGTCTCTGTCCCGTGGGGTCGCGGCGACGGCTGCGCCTTCAGTCCCCGAACAGGTCGGGTTTCGGCGCGGGGCTGCCGGCGCGCACCCAGTCGTAGACCCGCGCCACCTGCCGCGCCTTTGCGGACCAGAGGAAGTCGCGCTGCACGCGGGCGCGCGCTGCGGCGGCCATGGGGGCAAGCTGTTCCGGCGCCTCGGCCAGACGGGCCAATTTCCGGGCGAAACCGTCGACGATCTGCTCGCGCGCGCCGCAGGGCACCTTGAGGCCGGTCGCGTCGTCCACCAGCTCTCCCGGCCCGGCGTAGTCGACGATCAGCGGCACGACGCCCAGCGCCATCGCCTCCAGCACCACGCCGCCGCCGAATTCGCGGATCGAGGGGAAGGAGAGCAGGTGGCACGTGGCGAGGATGTCCTGCACCTGTTCGTGCGCCTGCCAGCCGTGGAAGGTGAGCGCCGCGCCGATGCGCAGCCGGTCGGCCTGTGCGCGCAGGTCGGGCATCATCGGGCCGTCGCCGATGATGTCGAGCGTCATGCGGTCGTCGCGCAGCAGCGGGGCCGCGGCCTCCAGCAGCATGTCCGGGCCCTTGTAGGGCACGAGCCGTCCGACGAAGGCGGCGCGCAGCCTGCCGGGTTGCGGCGCCGCGATGCGCGAGAAGCGCGTGGGGTCGATGCCGTTCTCCGGCAGCCAGATCACGCGGTTCTGCAGGTGGTCGGGGACCTCCGACGCGGTGTGGCGCGACCCGGCGAGGATCGCGCTCGCGTTCGTCAGCGTGGCGCGGCGGCCCGGCAGCAGCTTGTAGGCGCCGCGCACGTAGGAGAGCCACTCCTTCTCGGCCCGGCGTTCGGCGTCGAACGCCTTGGGCCAGGGCACGCCGCCGTTCAGCGGGCCGAGGACAAAGGGCACGCCCGCGCGGGCACATTTCGCCGCCAGCGGCGAGGGCGAGGTCGGCGAAAGCGGCGTGATGCGGTGCACGATGTCATAGGCGCCGCGCCCGATATCGTGGCCGAAGCGCCTCCAGATCAGCCGTTCGAAGTAGGGATAGGACAGCGCGTTGACCGCTTGCAGCGTGGTCCAGCCCTTGCCGCTGTCGAGGCGCAGCTTTTCCGCCAGCTTCCACATGGGGCGGGCGATGGCCTCGGAGTCGATGGCGGTGAAATCGGTGCCCTCGCGCATCCCGGCACGCAGGAATGCGTCGCGGTTGCGGGTCTGGGTGACGATGTGGACATCGGCGACCTCGCGCAGGGCAGAGGCGAGCGACCAGCCGACAAGCGGCACGCTGACCCATTCGGGGTTGGCCGCCTCGGCCACGGCAAGAACGCGGGTCATCGGCTTTCCTTCGGCGCGCCGATGACCGGGCGCCAGCCGGGGGCGGGCGCGCCGGTCTGTTCGGGGTCGGCGGTTGAGGTGTTCCGGCTGTCGACGGATGCGGGCCTGAGGCGCTCGGCCCGCAGGCTTTCGGCATAGCCGGTGAGCGCCCCGACGATCAGCCATGTAAGCGGCGTCAGCGTGGCGTTGGGGATCATGTCGGCCAGATTCGCCGCCAGCATCAGCGACAGCGGCCCGACAAGCGGCGAAACCTGTGACCGGGCCAACCGCACCTCGCGCCCGATCAGCAGGAGCGGCAGCAGGATCAGGCCGAACTCGGCGGCGAAGCCCACCCAGCCGTAGACGCCGATGGTGATGATCCAGCGCCCGTCCGTGACGGTCAGGATGAAGCCGGTCACCGGGTCGAGGATGTGGTTGCGCCCCCAGCTTCCCCAGCCGAACAGCGGTTTCAGGTAGGCGCGGTCGAGCAGCGTGTTCTCGTTCGTGAAGCGGAACCGGAGGGAGGCGGCACGGTCCGGGTCGATGGCGGCGGCGCGCGCCAGCAGTGTTTCTTCCGGAATCAGCGCCGCGCCCTTGAGCAGCGGGTAGGCCAGCGCCAGAACGCCGATCAGGATCGCGATGCGGACCTGCAGGCGCGCGGGCGCGAGGACGACCAGCGGCGCCAGCGCGATGAGGAAGATCATCGCGCCCAAGGACTTGGCAAGGACCAGCACCGTGGTCAGCCAGAGTGCGGCCAGCAGGAGCTTCGCCCCGTTCCGGCCCGCTGAAAATCGCCACAGGCCCCAGGCGGCGATCACCGCCATGAAGGTGTAAAACGCGACCCACAGCCCGTGGTACAGGAAGACCACCGGGCGGTATCCGCCGAAGCGCACGCTTTGCCCGAACTGGTGCTGGTAGAAGCCGTAGACCCAGAGGTTGAGCTGCGGCGAAAGACGGATCTCGATCAGCATCAGGAACGAATAGACCAGCCCGCCGATCATCAGCGCCTTCAGAAGCTCGCGCTGGGCACCGCCGCTGGCAAGGAACTGGCGCGCCATCAGGAAGGGCAGCAGGAACAGGAACTGCTGGATGGTCAGCGCCAGGATGTCCTTGAGGCCGAGCCCCGGCAGGCCGACCTGCCCCCAGAAGACCGGCTCGCCATTCGTGAGGACGGTCACGGCGGGCGACAAGGTGAAGATCAGCACCAGCGCCTTGCCCAGCAGGGAGTGCGGCAGCAGCGATCCCTGCGGCCCGTGGCGCCACATGGCGAGGGCAAAGGCCATCAGCGCCGGGATGTTGTGCTTCGACAGCGGGGGGGCGGCGGGAAAGTCGAAGACGGCGGGCGGTTCGGGCAGGAAAAGGTAGCCGGCGAGGATCGACCAGATCAGCGCCCGGTCCGCGGGCAGCCGCCCGTAGAGCACCGCAACCACCAGCGGAAAGCAGGCGAGGGCAAGGAAGGCGATCGGATTGGGCATCGGGGCGCTGCGGGCCTTCGTGCTGCGGAACGGGTGCGCGGGCGGGCCGGTGCCCGCCTGATGGACCCCGGTGCCCGCCTGATAGCAGCGGCGTCAGGCAAAGTCGCGTCGGCAATGCGCCGATTGTAAGGAAAGCTGGGCGGGTTGTGCGGAACCGGTCACGCCGTTGCAAGGTTGGAAACATGGTCCGCGGGGTGCCATACTATCGCCGGATTGCCCGTGCAGGGCGGTTTCCTATCCGTTTCGGCATTTCCGGGGACAACACGTTGCGCATTGCCTACCTGACAGACATGCCGCCCGAGGACCGGAACATCTATTCCGGCGGCAACCGGCGAATCTTCGAGACGCTGGAACGCCATGTCGGCGAGGTTTCGGTCGTGCCGCAGGACTGGGGCCCCGCCGAGCCCGTGCGGCAGGCGATCCTGTCGACCTCGACCGGGATGAACATGCGGCTGCGCTGGCGCGCGCATTACGCGCTGCGCGGTGTCGTGGGACGGCGGGTGACGCGCTACCTCGAGGAGACCTCTCCCGACGTGGTCTTCGGCGCCTATGCGCTGCATGCGTTGTCAGGTGTGCGGGTGCCGGGGCAGGTGGTGAGCGCCTTTACCTCCGACGCGGTGCAGACGGTGTTCCGCTGTTCGGAGATCGGTGCGGCGCACGACCGGACGATGCCGCTGGCGCAGGTCATGGACGGCTGGGTCGAACGGCGCGAAGCCGATGTGCTGAGGCAGCTGGACCTCGGGCTCTGGCCGTCGGAGTGGCTGCGGACGGCGGTGGACGACCGCTATGGCCTGGCGCCGGGCGTGGGCAAATGCGTCGAATGGGGCGCGGGGATCGAGGCGCCGGAGTGGTCGGGGCCGAAGGTGCTGGACCCCAAGGGGACCGTGCGGTTGCTGGTGCTGGGCCGGGACTGGTTCACCAAGGGCGGGCCGCTGACCTTCGACACGCTGAACGTGCTGCGGGCGCAGGGCGTCGACGCGCATCTGACCGTGGTGGGCTGCGTCCCGCCCGACATGCACATCAACGAACACGTCACCGTGCGCGCCCACCTCGACAAGGCGGTGCCTGCGGAGCTTGCCCTGTTCGAAGCCGCGCTGCGGGAGGCGCACTTCATGGTGATGCCCTCCCACGAAAGCTATGGCTTTGCCTTCTGCGAGGCCTCGGCCTGGGGGATGCCCTCGCTCTGCCTGCGGGTCGGCGGCGTGCCGGTTCGGGACGGCGAGAACGGCTATGCCCTGCCGCCCGGTTCGGGGGCGGAGGATTTCGCCCGGCTCATCCGCGAACACCTTGCCGCGCCGGAGCGGTACACCGCGCTCAGCCGCACATCCCGCACGATCTACGAGACCCGGCTGAACTGGGACGCCTGGGGCAAACGCGTGAAAATTCTGCTGGAAGAGGCCGTCGCGATGAAACGCAGGGACCCTCAGCGGCGTTCGGCCTGACACGACGGGCAACGCGGTGGAGACTCGGGTCGATCCGTGGTAGCGCCGGATTAACCCGATACACGCAAGGGATTCGTTCATGAGTGGCCTCACCGAAGCAGGCGCGCAACTGCGCGAAGACCTGAGCACGCAACACGGTGTTTCCCGCGAGGCGGTGCAGACGCTGATGGAGGCGGTCCTGCGCGGCGGCGGCACGCAGGCGCAATTCGACATTCCCGAACTGGGCGGCATGGGCCAGTGGTCCTGGGGCGGCATGACCATGGTCGGCGACATGTTCAACAACGGTTTGAAGGCGCAGGTCGATGCGCTGTGCACGGAGATCGCGCAGGTCGCGTCGCGCACCCCGTTGTTCGAGCGCAGCGCGCCGAAGGCCGGCACACAGACAGGCGGTCAGTTCCAGTCGCAGGGGCTGGGCCGGTCCGGCGGCATGAGCATGGGCCTTGGCGGGGCGTCGGGCTGGTGGCCGGAAGGCCTGGGTCAGCCCGCCAGCCAGGGCTCGCAGAACGACCTGAGCTACGCGATCTTCCCCGACAAGCACCGGCTGGCGATCAACCTTGCCGGGCGGGTGACGGTCTATGACACCGGCAACCACGAGATCGGCGGCATCAGCCAGCAGCAGGGCAGTTCCGCAAGCTGGACCTTCACAAGCCAGTACGGCACCGTCGACCTGCGCAGCCTGAAGGAGGTCCGCGAAGACCCGGAGGACGCGCCCGCCCCCGACGAGGACACCACGGAAACGGCGGACCGGGACGCACCGGAGACCGCGGCCGACCTGGATGACGGTTCTTCGGGCGACAGCACATGGGGGCCGGTCGCGCTGGACGACCACGAGCCGTCCCTCGTTGCCGAGTCCTCGCAGGTTCCGCAATTGCCGGAGGCCTCCCGCCCGCCGGAGTTCGCACCGCCCAAGCCGTCCCCGACAGCCGAGGAGCCGCAGGCGCGCGAACCGGTATGGTCGACACCGGCTGCGCCCGAGCCGGAGAACGATCCCTTCGCGCAGCCCCGGCCGGAGCCGGAGGCGCCCTCGATCTATTCCGGGGCGCGGGTGCTGAACTCTGCCGACGAGATCTTTGCCGCGCTGGAAAAGCTGGGCGCCCTGCGCGACATCCACATCCTGTCCGACGAGGAATTCGAGGCGAAGAAGGCGGAGCTTCTGTCGCGGCTCTGACGCCGTCCCGCCTTCAGTCGAAGATCGCCCCTTCGCGTTCGGTGTCGAGCGCGCAGAACCTGTTGCCCGACGACGGGTTCAGCCAGCAGCGCCAGGCGTTGCCCTCGATCCCCTGCGCCGCCGCCACCCGCTTCATCGCATCGCGGGAGGCGTTGGTGGAGAACTTGCTGATGAACAGGCTTTCGGTGTTCGTCTGCGCGCCGTTCAGCTTCGGCCCGCTGACCGTTTCTTCGACCACGGTGCGCGCGCCGGAGGGCCACGTGAAGGTGAAGACCTCGCTGAGGCCCTGCTGGGTGCGGGTCAGCGTACAGGGGTCCTGATCGCGCAGATCGCCGTCCCGCAGCACAAGGCAGAGCGCGCGGGCGGTGGTGCTGGCCGGTGCGCCGCCGCCGGTGTCCTCCGGCGTCCAGTCGTCGCGCCGGGCGAGGGCGGGCAGGGGCGTTTCCGGCGCGGCGAACCACGCGTAGGGCATGTTCATGAAGATATCGAGCGTCCCGTCCATGATCCGGGTGGGATGGTCGCCCACCGAAAGCGGCTGCCATCCAAAGGAACAGGGCACCTCGCCGGGATAGCGGTAGGTGGCATCGACGGTCACGTAGACGTAGGGCACGTCGGGTTCGGCCTTGTAGAGCTCGATATCGTCAGGCTTCAGCTCCGGCTCGAGGGGCGCGGCGGCGCCGGCGGCCTTCGGCGCGGCGCGGTTCATGTTGTTGCACATGGTGGCGACAAGGTCCCGCGTCAGCTCGGCCGGGGCCTTCACCGGTGCGACCTGAATGTGCCACGCGGCCGACTGGCCGACCGTTTCGAGGTAGGTCATGCTGTCCGGCGGCGTGGTCAGGATGATGCTCATCAGCGCGTCGGTGATGTAGATCTTCTCCTTGAGCTGCTGCAACTGGCCGATCCCGGCCAGCGCGACGCCGTAGGCGCGGCTGACCGTTTCGGCGGTGTAGTTGCCGTCCTCCACCGTCAGCGACGGCGAATGGAAGCCGAGCCGCGCGGTCGGGTGCAGGATGCGCATGGTCTGCCGGTCAGTGCCCGCGTCGGCGTAGTAGGTGTTCACCGCGCCGCCCAGGAAGGCCACCGCGCAGGCGCTTTCGCAGCGGGTGTCGCGCGGGACGGCGGTGATCGTCTTGCTGTCGGTAAAGAAATGCGCCAGCCGGATGCCCTCTGCCAGCGAGCCGCCGGGACTGTCGAGGCACATGGTCAGGGAATAGGACTCCTCGGGTTCGCCGTCCTCTGCGGCCATGTCGCTGATCCGGGCGCGGATGACGGCGGAGGCCTTGTCGGTGTCGCCCGGCGCGATGATCCCCCGGAGGGTCACGTCGCAGCCCATCACCGGGTCGCCCCCGTCGATGATGTCGGCGGCAAGGGCGGGGGTGCCCAGAAGCATGAGGGCCAAGACAAGGCGCATTCGAACGTCCTTTCAACGAGATAGGCTGCACCTTACCTTCCGGCGCGAGAAGGTCAACTTGACGCGGGCTTTCTGTTTCTGGTCTTAATCCGGTGTTCAAACTGGCCCTATCGCGGGCCGGGGTCGCTGGCTAGATTGGCGCGCAAAGCCCGGGCGGACCAGCCGCCGGGAACCGCATGTCCGGGGAGACACTCCATGAAAATGACCACCGAAGAAGCCTTCGTGAAGGTGCTGCAGCGCCACGGGATCGAGCATGCCTTCGGCATCATCGGCTCGGCCTTCATGCCGATTTCCGACCTCTTCCCGCAGGCGGGCATCATGTTCTGGGACTGCGCGCACGAGGGGTCGGGCGGGATGATGGCCGACGGCTACACCCGCGCCTCGGGGAAGATGTCGATGATGATCGCGCAGAACGGACCCGGCATCACCAACTTCGTCACCGCGGTGAAGACCGCCTACTGGAACCACACGCCGCTGCTGCTGGTGACGCCGCAGGCCGCCAACAAGACCATCGGGCAGGGCGGTTTCCAGGAAGTTGAGCAGATGGCGCTCTTCCGGGACATGGTCGCCTACCAGGAAGAGGTGCGCGACCCTTCCCGCGTGGCAGAGGTGCTGACGCGCGTGATCTCGAAGGCGAAGCAGGCGAGCGCACCGGCGCAGATCAACATGCCGCGCGATTTCTGGACCCAGATCGTCGACATCGAGATCCCGGAACCGGTCGAGTTCGAACGCTCCTCGGGCGGGGAGACCTCTGTCGCGGCGGCGGCGGAGCTTCTGTCGAACGCCAAGGCGCCGGTGATCCTGAACGGCGCGGGCGTGGTGCTGTCGAGGGGCGGCATCGAGGCGTCGATGGCGCTGGCGGAGCGGCTCGATGCGCCGGTCTGCGTGGGCTATCAGCACAACGACGCCTTCCCCGGATCGCACCCGCTGTTCGCCGGGCCGCTGGGGTACAACGGGTCGAAGGCCGGGATGGAGCTGATCCGCGACGCCGACGTGGTGCTGTGCCTCGGCACGCGGCTGAACCCGTTCTCGACCCTGCCGGGTTATGGCATGGACTACTGGCCCAAGGACGCGAAGATCATCCAGGTGGACATCAACCCCGACCGCATCGGCCTGACCAAGAAGGTGTCGGTCGGCATCGTCGGGGATGCGGCCAAGGTGGCCACCGGCATCCTGCGGCAACTGGCGCCGGACGCCGGGGACGAGGGCCGCGATGCCCGCAAGGCGAAGATCGCCGAGACGAAGTCGAAGTGGGCGCAGCAGTTGTCTTCGATGGATCACGAGGACGACGACCCGGGCACCACGTGGAACGAGCGCGCCCGCGCCGACAAGCCCGACTGGATGAGCCCCCGCATGGCGTGGCGCGCGATCCAGTCCGCGCTGCCCAAGGATGCGATCATCTCCAGCGACATCGGCAACAACTGCGCCATCGGCAACGCCTACCCGTCCTTCGACGAGGGGCGGAAGTACCTCGCGCCCGGCCTGTTCGGCCCCTGCGGCTACGGCCTGCCCGCGATCATCGGCGCCAAGATCGGCTGCCCCGACGTGCCGGTGGTGGGCTTTGCCGGGGACGGCGCCTTCGGCATTTCGGTCACGGAACTGACCGCCATCGGCCGCAAGGAGTGGCCCGCCATCACGCATATCGTCTTCCGCAACTACCAGTGGGGTGCGGAAAAGCGGAACTCGACGCTCTGGTACGACGACAACTTCGTCGGCACCGAACTGGACGAGAAGGTGAGCTATGCCGGGATCGCGCAGGCCTGCGGGCTGAAGGGCGTCGTGGCGCGCAGCATGGACGAGCTGCGCGAGGCGCTGACCGAGGCCTGCCGCGCCCAGATGGAAGACGGCGTGACCACGCTGATCGAGGCGATGATCAACCAGGAGTTGGGCGAACCCTTCCGCCGTGATGCGATGAAGAAGCCCAATGTCGTGGCGGGCATCGACCCGGCAGACATGCGGCCCCAGCCGGGCCATGGCTGAACCGTCGGGAAGGGCGGCGTGCCGTGGCGTGCCGCCCGGTGTCGAAGGGCGTAAGGGCGCTGGCCTTCCGTTAGCCCATCGCGATGCAGAGCGCGGTGGCGGCGACGATGTCCTCCACCCGGGCGCCGCGGCTCAGGTCGCAGACCGGCCTGCGGAAGCCCTGAAGCATCGGCCCGATGGCCTGCGCCCCGGCCAGTTCCTGCGCCAGCTTGTAGGCGATGTTGCCCGCGTCGAGCGAGGGGAAGACCAGCGTGTTGGCATCGCCCGCGCCCATCCCCTTCTGCGCGGCGATGACCGGGTTCAGCGCGGCGTCGGCCTGGATCGGCCCGTCGAAGCCCGTCTGCTCGGCGGCGGCGCGGACCGCGTCGACGGACGGCCCGGCCCCGCTGGTCCCGGTGGAGAACGACAGAAGCGCCACCCGCGCTTCCCCCAGCAACGCCGTTGCGGAGCGGGCCGAGGCCTGCGCGATGGCGGCCAGCCCCTCGGCGTCGGGGGCCACGTTCACGGCGCAATCGGCAAAGATCACTTCCCGCCCGTCGGGAAAGACCATCAGGAAGAAGCTGGACGGGATCGCCACGCCGTCGGCCAGCCCGATGGCGATGGAGGCCGCCTCGATCACCCGGCGGGTCGGGTTGGCGACACCGGCGACCATGGCCTCGGCCTCGCCCGCGGCGACCATGGCGGCGGCGCGGAACAGCGGGCGCGCCAGCATCCTGCGCGCGATGGGCTCCGTTACCCCGCGCGCGCCGGTCAGGGCGGCCACCTGCGCCTCTGTCGGCGTGTCGGGCAGGGGCACCGGCACCGCCAGACCTTCGTTCTGAAGGCGGGCGCAGGCCGCGTCGATGCGCGGCTCCCCCGCCTCGGGAAAGACCACGCGGGCCTGCCGGGCGCGGGCCGTGTCGAATGCCTGTTCCAGAACCGCCATGCCACCCCCGCCATCGCTGCGCGGCAGACTTTGACCGCGCGGCGGGCGAAGATCAACCGGCCCGCGCCTGCCGCTGTCGCCCGCGAACGGCGTTCCGGAACCGGCGTGCAATCCGCCGCCTCTGTCCCCTCTTGGCCGAGTTTCGCGGAACCGCGGACCGGAAGCTTGCGGTCTGGTGGAATTGATCTACCAATGATGCAGACGTGCCCCCGGGTCCCCCGAGAAGCGGCACGGTGACAGGGAGGCCGGATGGGAGAGCCACGGGTCGATACAGCGCCACGGATCTCGGACGAGGTCCGCAAGACGACGTGCTACATGTGCGCCTGCCGCTGCGGGATCAACGTGCACATGAAGTCCGGCAAGGTGGCCTATATCGAGGGCAACCGCGACCATCCCATCAACAAGGGCGTGCTCTGCGCGAAGGGCAGCGCCGGGATCATGCAGCACAATTCGCCCGCCCGGCTCAGGGCGCCCCTGCGGCGCACGGGCCCGCGCGGGTCGGGCGAATTCGAGGAGATCACCTGGGAAGAGGCGCTCGAGACGGCGGTCTCCTGGCTGAAACCCCTGCGCGAGACGGCGCCGGAGAAGCTCGCCTTCTTCACCGGGCGCGACCAGTCGCAAAGTTTCACCGGCTGGTGGGCGCAGCAATACGGCACCCCCAACTTCGCGGCGCACGGCGGCTTCTGCTCCGTCAACATGGCGGCGGCCGGCATCTACACCATGGGCGGCGCCTTCTGGGAATTCGGCACCCCCGACTGGGAGCACGCGAAACTCTTCGTGCTGTTCGGCGTGGCCGAGGACCACGACAGCAACCCGATCAAGATGGGCATCGGCAGGCTGAAGGCGCGGGGCGCGAAGATCATCGGCGTGAACCCGGTGCGCTCCGGCTACAACGCGGTGGCCGACGACTGGGTGGGGATCACCCCGGGGACCGACGGCCTCCTGATCCTCAGCCTCGTGCACTGCCTGCTGAAGGCCGGGCGCATCGACCTCGACTACCTGTCGCGCTTCACCGATGCGCCGGTCCTGCTGGACGGCGATCCGAAGTCCGACACCCACGGGCTGTTCCTGCGCGACGAGGACGGCAAGCCGCTGGTCGTCGACCGGCGGACCGGCAGGCCCGTTGCCTTCGACACGCCCGGCATCCGGCCCGACCTGGCCGGCCACATCCGCCGCGCCGGCGTCACCCATGTCACGGTGATGTCCGGGCTGGCGGAGACCTACCTGTCGGACGCCTACGCGCCGGAGGCCGTGGCCGACCGCTGCGGCCTGACACCTGCCCGCATCCGCGCCCTGGCGGCAGAGATCGCCCGCGCCGCCTTCGACGATCCTGTGGTGCTGGACCGCCCCTGGACCGATTTCCGGGGCGAGCGGCACGCGCAGATGGTGGGCCGCCCGGTGGCCTTCCACGCCATGCGCGGCATCTCTGCCCATTCCAACGGCTTCCAGACCTGCCGCGCCCTGCACCTGCTGCAGATCCTGATCGGCGCGGTGGAAACCCCCGGCGGCATGCGGTTCAAGCCGCCCTATCCGAAGCCGGCCACCGCCCACCCGAAACCGCACGCCGAGGCGGTGCCGGGCCAGCCGCTGAAGGGCTCGCACCTCGGCTATCCGCAGGGGCCCGCCGACCTCGCGCTGGGGCCTGACGGCACGGCGCTCAGGATCGACAAGGCGTTCACCTGGGAGAACCCGCTGTCCGCCCACGGGCTGATGCACATGGTCATCTCCAACGCGGTCGCGGGCGATCCCTACCGCATCGACACGCTGTTCCTCTACATGGCCAACATGGCGTGGAACTCCTCCATGAACACCAGGGGCGTCATGGAGATGCTGACCCGCACCGACGACAGCGGCGACTACGTCATCCCGCGCATCATCTACTCCGACGCCTATTCGTCCGAAATGGTGGCCTACGCCGACCTGGTCCTGCCCGACACCACCTACCTCGAACGGCACGACTGCATCTCGCTGCTCGACCGCCCGATCTCCGAACCCGGCGCCGCCGCCGACGCGATCCGCTGGCCGGTGGTGGAGCCCGACCGCGACGTGCGGGGCTTCCAGTCGGTGCTGCTGGACCTCGGCGCGCGGCTGGGCCTGCCGGGCATGGTGGACGGCGACGGCGCGCCGCTCTACGCCGATTACGCCGACTACATGATCAACCACGAACGCAAGCCCGGCATCGGCCCGCTCTCCGGTTGGCGGCTGGGCAAACACGGGCTGCAACACGGACGCGGCGACCCGAACGGCGGGCAGATCGAAAGCTACATCGCCAACGGCGGCTTTCACGCCATGCACATCCCCGGGGACGCGCAGTACTTCAAGCCGTGGAACATGGGCTATCAGGACTGGGCGGTGGAACACGGGCTGATGGACGCTCCGACGCCCTACCTCTTCACCCTCTACGCCGAACCGCTGCGCCGCTTCCAGATGGCGGCCGAGGGCAAGGGCAACCACCAGCCGCCCGACCACCTGCGCGACCGGATCAGGGACTGCCTGACGCCGCTTCCCGTCTGGTACCCGCCCTCCGACGGCGCGACCGATGCGGACTTCCCGATCCACGCGCTGACCCAAAGACCCATGGCGATGTACCACTCCTGGGGCAGCCAGAACGCATGGCTGCGCCAGATCCACGGCCACAACCCGCTCTACGTGCCGACCGCCCTCATGCAGGCGCACGACCTGCGCGACGGCGACTGGGTGCGCGTCACCTCCCCGCACGGAGAGATCACCGTCCCGGTGCTGGAGATGGCCGCGCTCAACCCGCATACCGTCTGGACGTGGAACGCCATCGGCAAGCGCAAGGGCGCCTGGGCGCTCGACCCGGACGCGCCCGAGGCGACAAGGGGCTACCTGCTCAACCACCTGATCCACGAACTGCTGCCCCCCAAAGGCGACGGCCTCCGCTGGTCGAACTCCGACCCGGTCACCGGTCAGGCTGCATGGTTCGACCTGCGCGTCCGCATCGCAAAGGCCACCCCCCCGCAGGAGGCCCGCCCGCAGACCGGCCGGCAGGCCAGCCCCGTCCCGCAGCCCCCGGACAGCCTCCGCTGGCAGGTAAGGGACTGACCGCATGTTTCTCTGCTTCCCAAATACTCACGGCACGGACCCCGTCACCCGGCCGCAACGCCCGGCAAGCGCCGCCGCGAACCACCGGGGGGCCACCACATGACACAGCTGCCCGGACAGACCGACAGGACTCTCGGCCTCGTCATCGACCTCGACACCTGCGTCGGCTGTCACGCCTGCGTGGTGGCCTGCAAGGGCTGGAACACCCAAAGCCAGCCCTCGCCGCTCTCGGACAGCGATCCCTACGGTGCCGACCCCTCGGGCACCTTCCTCAACCGCGTGCACAGCTACGAGGTCACGCCGGAGCAGGGCACCGCCCAGCTGGTGCACTTCCCGAAAAGCTGCCTGCACTGCGAGGACGCGCCCTGCGTCACCGTCTGCCCCACCGGCGCCAGCTACAAGCGGACCGAGGACGGCATCGTGCTGGTGAACGAAAGCGACTGCATCGGCTGCGGGCTCTGCGCCTGGGCCTGCCCCTATGGCGCGCGCGAACTGGACGCCGCCGAGGGTGTGATGAAGAAATGCACCCTCTGCGTCGACCGGATCTACAACGACAACCTGCCGGAGGAAGACCGCGTGCCCGCCTGCGTCCGCACCTGCCCGGCGGGGGCGCGGCACTTCGGCGACCTCTCCGACCCCGACAGCCCGGTCAGCCTGCTGGTGGCCGAGCGCGGCGGGATCGACCTGATGCCCGAGCAGGGCACGAAACCCGTGAACAAGTACCTCCCGCCCCGCCCCCGGGACACATGGGAGGCGGAAACCGATGTCCTGGCCCCGTGGCTCGCGCCGGTGGCGGAGGAGCCGCGCGGCTTCCTCGGCTGGCTCGACCGGGCCCTCGACAAGCTCTGACCGCACCGCGCAACACCCTGTAGGGCGGGGCTTCGCGCCGCCCTCCCTCGAAGGACAAGAATGCATCCGGCCCCGTCTCTCATCGCCTTCACCACGCTGTCCGGCCTGGGCTTCGGCCTGCTGTTCTGGCTGGGGATCGACCCGACCCCGCCCACCGGCTGGGTGGCCTTCGTCTTCTTCGCCCTGGCCTTCGTGCTGGCCCTCAGCGGGCTGGGCGCCAGCGCAAAGCACCTCGGACGGCCCGAGCGGGCGCTCAAGGCCTTCACCCAGTGGCGGTCGAGCTGGCTGTCGCGCGAGGCCTGGGCCTCTGCTGCCGCACTGACGCTTTGCGGGCTATACGCGGCCGCGCTGGTGTTCTTCGCGACGCCGGTCCTGCCGCTGGGATGGCTGGGCGCGCTCCTGGCGCTTGTCACCGTGGGTTCGACCGCGATGATCTACACCCAGCTCCGGACCGTGCCGCGCTGGCACGATCCGTCGACGCCCGCGGTCTTCCTGCTCTATGCGCTGGCCGGGGGCGCGCTGCTGTCGGGGCGGATCGTGGCCGCGATCCTCCTGCTGATCGCCTGCGGCGCGGCGCAAGGCTGGGCGTGGTGGGACGGCGACAGGCGCATGGCGCGCTCCGGCACGACGCTGGCCACCGCCACGGGCCTGACCGGCGGCACCCCGCGCGCCTTCGAGCCGCCGCACACCGGGTCCAATTACCTGACGCGCGAGATGGTCTTTGTCGTGGGGCGCAAGCACGCGGCGAAACTGCGTGTGATCGCCGCCGCGCTCGCCTTTGTCCTGCCCGTCCTGCTTCTGCTCCTGCCGTTCCACCATCTCTTTGCGCTTGTTGCAGCGGTGTCCCATGTGGCAGGGGTGGTGGTGGCCCGCTGGTTGTTCTTTGCCGAAGCCGAACACGTCGTGGGCCTCTATTACGGACGCGCGCCGTCCGGTTGAACGGGAGCGTCCGATCCATGCCATTCCTGCCGGGTTTCGACGAACGGTGGCGCGACGCGCCGGATTTCATCGACAGTACCCTGCGCGAGATCTGGACCGACCGGCGCCTCGACCGCATCGCCAAGGTCTACGCCGGGGACGCGGTCCTGCACGCCGGGCCGGGCCTCTTGCGGGGACGGGACGCGATCCGGGCCGAAGCGCAGGCCCGCCTGTCCGCCATGCCCGACATCGCCTTCTTTCCCGAGGAAACGATATGGGCGCAGTCGGGCTACAAGTCGGTGCTGGCCGCCCGGCGGCTCTGGTGCCGGGCCACGCATGACGGGCCGGGCCTTTACGGTGCGCCTACGGGCCGCGACATCAGCCACCGCGTGATGACCGACCTCTGGTGCCGCGGCAACGAGATCGCCGAGGAATGGCGCGTGGCCGACACGCTCGCCATCCTGAACGCGCTGGGCGAGGCGCCGGACGCCTGGGCGCGCAGGGCCGTCGCCGCGCAGGGCGGGCCGGAGCGCTGTGCACCGCCGCTCTCACCCGAAACGGAGGTGCCGCCGCGGTTCGACGGCAAGGGCAACACCTCACCCTGGGGTCAGACGCTGTCGGACATCGTCACGCGCGCGATGGCGGGCGAGATCGCGGTCCTTGCCCGCCAGTACGACCCGGCGGCGGAGGTGACCTATCCCGGCGGTCAGCCCGACAGCGGCCCGGCGGCGGCGGAACGGTTCTGGGGCGCGCTGCGCGCCTCGCTCCCCTCCGCCCGGTTCGCGGTGCAGAGCGCCATGGGCGAGGAAGACGCTCCCGCCAGCCCGCGTGCCGCGCTGCGCTGGACCCTCACGGGGCGGCACGACGGATGGGGTCTGTTCGGTGCGCCGAGCGGTGCGGAGCTGCTGGTCATGGGGATGACGCAGTCGGAGTTCGGGCCGGACGGCCTGCGCCGCGAATGGACGCTGGTGGACGTGCCGGCGGTCTGGATGCAGATCGTCCTGGCCCGCGGAGACGGCTAAGGGGGCAGGCGGAGAATCTCCGCCCTACGCCCTGTGGCGCCTGTGACATCCGCCACGGCCACGTCCGCAGCGTCCGGACAGGGCGCCCGCCCCGGACGCCCCGCAACGGCCCGCCCTATTTCGAGCTGAACATGCCCTTCATCCGGTGGCTGCCCTGGTCGAGCCGGTCGCCGGCCTCTTCCAGCATCGGATCGACGCGGCTGCGCCAGAACCGCTTCCACCGCACCCGGATCGCCCAGTAGACCGCTGCCAGGATCACGAGGATGACGATGGCGGTCCACGGGATGATCCTGACGTCCGGCCCCGCCACCTGCTTCAGTCCCACGGCGTTCGGGAAGATGGTCAGGAACTCGTTCCGCCAGCCGTAGTGCCGCACCGCCACCCAGCGCGGGTTGTCTGCGGTGGACTTCATGTCGGCCGCCTCGGCCTGCAGGTTGGAGGTGTCGAACTTGAAGTACGGCGGCCAGCCCCAGCCGGTGTCCTCGTTGCGGTAGACGATGATCTCGCCGTTGTCGCGCCGGGTCTGGATGAAGAACACGTCGCGGTTCGGCAGGGTGCCGTCGGTACCGGTGTCCGCCTGCGCCCAGAACAGGCTGTTCTCGCCCGGATCGACGCGTTTTTCATAGGTGTCCGTGATCCGCACCACGTCGTGCTGCGGCAGCGTGTAATGCAGGAAGGCCGCGACCAGCAGCCAGAACAGCACGATGAACGTCCATTTCACAAATTTCATGGCGGAGCGGACCTTTCAGTGGAAGTTCGTACGGTAGATGATCGCGGTGACCGTGCACATGGGCAGGATATAGACCACAACGATCAGAGTTCGATGGCGGATGCGGTCCCAGCGCGACGTCTCGGCGTCGAGGTAGGCGTGAAGGGACATCTCCTCGGGGTTGGCCTTCCATTCCTCGAGGATCATGCGGCGGCGGCGCGCGCGCAGGCTGAGCCACAGCACGACGTAGGCGGCCGAGCAGATCACGAACGCGAGGATGAAGAAGCGCCCGAAGGCCAGCATCGCAGTCTCCCTTTGTTCATGACCTGATACGGCCCGCGTGGAAAATCAACGACAAACCGCGTCGCAGGGGAGGTCCGGCGCAGGTGTCACGTAATGGGTTCAGCCTTGGCCCGTCCTTTCCGCGGCCTGAACCGGTCCGAAGCGGGCAGCGGTTCTGCTCGGTCGCCCGGGCGCGTCCGCCTTGCGCATATGCAGGTTTCGATGGGGAGGACGTGCGCCATGGAGGCCGACTCCGACGTTTCGGCGCACCTGCATGTTCGTGGCGCCGGGGCGCTTCGAACGGGTCAAGCTGACCGGCTTTGCCGCCTTCGTGGTTGCCGTGCCGGCGGCGGTCCTGATCCCGGGGAACCCAGGCGCTTGAGGATCCGCTGGCCGTGGCCCGCCCTACCAGACGTTGGTGCGCCAGCGGCGCGGGGCGGTGACCGACACAAGGAGCACGATCGGTCCCCAGACCAGCCCCGCCTGAACGCCCAGCAGCAGGAAATGCAGAACGCCGCCGCGCTGGCCGATGAGGCGCGCGGCCGAGGGGGTTTCCAGCAGGTAGAGCACGGCGAAGAGGCAGGCGGACAGCCCGACCAGCGCCAGCGCCGACAGCAGCGCCGCGGCGGCGATGCCGGGGATGGTCTCCGGCATCAGCCGTTCCACCCCGCGGGTGACGAAGACGGCGAGGGCGATGAGGATCGCCGTGGGGATCAGGAGGCCGAGGATCATGGCACAGAAGATGGCGTCGCCGCACTCCGAAGGCAACGGGCCGGGGGTTGCGGCAACGCCTTTGCAGAGTCACAGTGGCGGCATTGTTTTGCACCCGAGGAGATTTCCATGTTTCGTTTGACCGCAGGCACCTTGCTTGCCCCCACCCTTGTTGCCCTGTCCCTGGCAGCCCTGCCCGCGCAGGCCGACGAGGTCACCGACCTTCTCGATTCGGCGCGCGAGGCCTATGACGCCGGGGATATCCAGTTCGCGCTCGACGACCTCGAAATGGCCCGGCAGCGGCTGGTCGAGATGAAGACCGCGTCGCTCGGCGCCTTCCTGCCCGACGCGCCCGACGGCTGGACGCGCGAAGTGAACACCGAGATGAACACCGGGCTTGCCATGATGGGCGGCGGCGTCGGGGCAGAGGCGCGCTACATGTCGCAGGACGGGGAAGAGCTGAAGCTGACCCTGATGGCCGACAACCCGATGGTCGCCAGCATGTCGGCGATGATCAACAACGCCGGCGCCATGGGGATGAAGACCGAACGCATCGGCCGCCAGCGCTTTGCCGTGCAGGACGGGCAGATGATGGCGCTGATCGGCAACCGCGTGCTGGTACAGGCCGAGGGCGACGTGGAGACCGCGCGCGGGTTGCTCGACAAGATGGATTTCGAGGGCATGGCCGTCTTCGGCCAGTGATACTTCGGTTCGGGGGCGGGCAGCCTTCGCCGCTGCCCGTCTTGCTGCCTGCTGCGCGGCCCTTGTGTCACAGGGTGTCACCGGGCCGCGCAGACCGTAGGGTGCAGATCCTGCACCCTTTCTGACCTCAGCCGACCACGTTGAAGCCGGGGCCGTAGGGGTAGCCGGTGATATTCTCGTTGCCGTCCCCGGTGATGACGAGGATGTCGTGCTCGCGGTAGCCGCCCGCGCCGGGCTGGCCTTCGGGGATGGTCAGCATCGGCTCCATCGAGATCACCATGCCGGGTTCCAGAACCGTGTCTATGTCCTCGCGCAGTTCCAGCCCGGCCTCGCGCCCGTAGTAGTGCGACAGCACCCCGAAGGAGTGGCCATAGCCGAATGTGCGGTATTGCAGCAGGTCGCGCTCGGCGAAGAAGTCGTTGATCTTCAGCGTGATTTCCGCGCAGGAGGCGCCGGGCTTCAGCAGGGACATGCCGTATTCATGTGCGGCGACGTTGGCCTCCCAGATCTTCAGCGACGCCGGATCGGCCTCGCCCACGAACATCGTGCGTTCCAGCGCGGTGTAGTAACCCGAAATCATCGGGAAGCAGTTGAGCGACAGGATGTCCCCGTGCTGCAACTGGCGCGCCGTCACCGGGTTGTGCGCGCCGTCGGTGTTGATGCCCGACTGGAACCAGACCCAGGTGTCGCGGTATTCCGCATCAGGGAAGCGGGCGGCGATCTCCAGCTCCATCGCGTCGCGGCCCGCCATGGCCACGTCGATCTCGCGGATGCCGGGGCGGATCGCGTCGTGGATGGCGTAGCCGCCCACATCCGCCACGGCGGCCCCGGCGCGGATCAGCTCGATCTCGGCGGCGGACTTCATCATCCGCTGGCGCATGGTCGCGGGCGCGATGTCGGCGGAGGAGGCGGGTTTCAGGAAACTGTCCATCAGCCCCTTGGAGGCCAGCGTCATGTGGTCGGCCTCGTAGCCGATGGCCTTGCCCGCGCCAGTCACCGACAGGATCGCGCGCCAGTAGTTGTTCCGCTCCCAGTCCGTGTAGGTGATGTTGTCGCCATGGCAGCGCCGCCACGGCTGGCCCGCGTCGATGCCCGCGCTGATCGTCACGCTTTCGGTCTGGGTCACGACAAGCCCGTAGGGCCGGCCGAACGAACAGTAGAGAAAGCCCGAGTAATACGCGATGTTGTGCATCGAGGTCAGCACGGCAGCGTCGAGCCCGGCGTCCCGCAGGATCGCGCGCAGCCCGGCAAGGCGGGCGTCGTATTCGGCGGGCGCGAAGGGCAGGATGCGGTCGCCCTGGTGGAAGCGATAGCTTTGCGGGCGGCTTTGGGCGGGCTTTTCGAGGGTCGTTGTGGTCATTCCGTGTCTCCTGTCGCGCGGCGGGCCTTCCCCTGCCGCGCTGGCAAACGAAGGTCCCGGCGTACAGGACGGAATCGGGGATGTGTTCGGCGACGCCATCGCCTCCCCTGACGATGTTCTGCGCCAACCGGGCACCGTCTGGCAAGAGGCGTGTTGCGGGTTAGTCGCCGACCGGCCAGCCGCCGCACCTCAGCGCCTGCAGGATGCGCGTTTCAGCGTCGGGGCGGCTGTCGTCGATGGCGTGGTCGCGGAAGAACCACCAGAGATAGGCGGCGAAGTCCGGCGCCATGCCGGGCGCCTGCCGGATCGCCTCTTCCGGCCCGAGGTCATGCACCTTCGACGCGATGTGGTGAAAGTCGATCCTGCCGAACAGCACGGCGGGCTTCCCGAGGAAATAGCCCGACACGGCGACAGAGGAATTCTGTGTGGCCACGTAATCGCATGCGGGCAGCATGGCGCCCGTGCCGCCCAGGGTGACGGTCAGCCGGGGGAACCGGCGCTGCAAGGCGTCCAGCGCATCGGTCTCTGCCGCTTCATAGTGCTCCTTGGGATGCAGGGTGGCGTGCACGCGGCGGGTGGTGTCGTGCTCCAGCACCGCCTCCAGCATGGCCAGCGGCGACATGCTCTGGAAGGAGCGTTGTTCCAGCAGGCGGCCCTGCAGCGGCACCAGCACCATGCCCTCCCGCGTCGCCTGCGCCCCGGCGAAGTGCCGGGCGCGCATGTTGGACAGGAAGCGCGCGGCCTTCTGCGGGTTCACCGTGGACGGGTCGAAATCTGCCAGAGCCACCGGCCAGGTCCAGCGTTCTGCGCTGCGTTCGATATGCCAGAAGGGGGCGAAGTATGTGCGCCGGAAGGTCAGGCCGACCGCGTTCGGCGGCTCGATCATCCGCACCAGCGCGTGTCCGGGGCGCTCGCGGGCGGCGGCCAGCTCCTCCGGGCTGTCGTCGTGCAGGTGCACCTCCCACCCGCGGGCCTGAAGGACGTCCCGCACGGTGGACAGGAACGGCAGGCGACCGGCCAGCAGTCGCGCGCGCAGGGCCGGGTAGAGGTAGAACCGCGCCAGTTCCGGTTCAGGCACCGCCCGGTTCCAGCCAGAGCTTGTAGAGCAGGGTGACACCGTCCAGCCGGGCCTTCTTCAGCTTGGCCAGGAAGACGCGGTAGGCCAGCTTCGGATCGCGGTGATCGGTCCAGTTGTAGCCATCGCGGTCGTTGCCGAGGATCTCCCAGCCGATGTCGCTGGGCGGTTCTCGGAACATGCGGGCGGCGGCCTCCATCAGCGCGACACCTTCGCCGCGCTTCAGCCCGTAGCGGGCCAGTTCGTCGGCCTGCGCGGCAGGCAGCCATGGCGCGCCGTCGCCGGTGTGGGCGGCGGCGAACCATGCGGGCAGGTCGACGACGAGGTCGTCATCGTCGACCAGCAGGTCGAAGCGCTCCGGGCTTATACGCTGAGGCAAACGTATTTCATCTCCAGGTAGTCCTCGATCCCGTGGTGGGAGCCTTCGCGGCCAAGGCCGGACTGCTTGACGCCACCGAAGGGCGCGACCTCGGTCGAGATGATGCCGGTGTTCACGCCGACGATGCCGTATTCCAGCGCCTCGGCCACCTTGTAGACGCGGCTCAGGTCCTTGGCGTAGAAGTAGGACGCAAGGCCGAAGATGGTGTCGTTCGCCATCTCGATCACGTCGTCCACGTCGTCGAACTTGAACAGCGGCGCCAGCGGGCCGAAGGTCTCGTCCGTGGCGACCTGCATGTCCTGCGTGACGCCGGTCAGGATGGTCGGCGGCAGGAAGTGGCCTTCGCCGCTCAGCGGCTTGCCGTCGCCGTAGACCACCTTCGCGCCCTTGGAGGTTGCGTCGCTGATGTGCTCCTGCACCTTGTCGATGGCGTCGGAGTTGATCAGCGGGCCAAGGTCCGTGCCGTCCTCGAGCCCGTCGCCGACCTTCAGCTTGGCGGTGGCTTCCTTCAGCTTCTCGGCGAAGGCGTCATAGACACCCGACTGCACGTAGATCCGGTTGGCGCAGACGCAAGTCTGGCCGTTGTTGCGGAACTTGCACATGATCGCGCCCTGCACGGCCGCGTCGAGGTCGGCGTCGTCGAACACGATGAACGGCGCGTTGCCGCCCAGCTCCATCGAGCACTTCATCACCTGGTCGGCGGCCTGCCGCAGCAGGATGCGGCCCACCTCGGTCGAGCCGGTGAAGGTCAGCTTGCGGACCTTCGGGTTCTCGCAGAACTCCTTGCCGATCTCCGAGGAGGACGAGGAGGTGACGACGTTGAACACGCCCGCGGGCACGCCGGCACGCTCTGCCAGCACGGCGAGGGCGATGGCCGACAGCGGGGTTTCCTTGGCCGGGCGCGCGACGAAGGCACAGCCGGCGGCCAGCGCCGGACCCGCCTTGCGGGTGATCATCGCCGAGGGGAAGTTCCACGGCGTGATGGAGGCGGCGACGCCGATCGGCTGTTTCATCACCATGATGCGCTTGTCGCGCTGGTGGCCGGGGATGGTTTCGCCGTAGATGCGCTTGGCCTCTTCGCCGAAGAATTCGATGAAGCCCGCGGCATAGGCGATCTCGCCCTTGGCCTCGGCCAGCGGCTTGCCCTGCTCGGCGGTCATGATGATGCCGAGGTCGTTCTGGTTCTCCATCATCAGGTCGAACCACTTGCGCAGGACGGCGGCGCGTTCCTTGCCGGTCCACGTGGCCCATTCCTTCTGCGCGGTGTAGGCGGCGTCGATGGCCTTCGCCACCTGTTCGCGGCTCAGGTCGCAGACCTCGGCGATCACGTCGCCGCGGGCCGGGTTGGTGACGGAAAACGTCTTGTCGCCGGTGATCCACGCGCCGTCGACGTAGGCGCGACTCTCCAGCAGGGTCGGGTCCTTCAGCAGGTTTTTGAGGTCGGTCGTCTGGTCGAGCATGGTTTCCTCTCCGCTTTTATGCGTTAGGCTCCACATCTAGTGCGTGCCGCACGCAAGTGTAATCGGGCTGCCGGTCCATCGAACGCGACAGGGCTGGCCCCTCTCTACTCCTTTCGCCCGCCGGGTTGAAACGGCATTTGCAATGGCACGGCAAGGAACGGCAGGAACACAGGACCAAGATGGATCAGAAAACAGACCTCTCCGACGCTTACGAGAACGGCGCCTACATTCCGGACGGGGCCAGCTATCCGCCCCGCTGGGCCGCCGAGGCGCAGGCCTACCGCAAGCGTCTTTCCCCGGCACAGAAGGCGGTGCTGGGGCTTCCCTATGGCGAGGGGGCGCGTCACCGGATGGACCTGTTCCTGCCCGACCGCACGCCCGAGGGGCTGGTCGTCTTCGTGCACGGCGGCTACTGGCAGCGCTTCGACCGCTCCGACTGGTCGCACCTCGCCGAAGGCGCGCGGGCGCGGGGCTGGGCGGTGGCGATGCCGTCCTACGACCTGTGTCCCTCGGTGCGCATCCGCGACATCACCGCCCAGGTGGTGCAGGCCGTGACCATCGCCGCCGAAGAGGTGCAGGGCCCGATCCGTCTGACCGGCCATTCCGCCGGCGGGCACCTCGCGGCGCGTATGGGGACGGGCGTGCTGCCCGAGGACGTGGCGGCGCGGGTGAAGGCGATCCTGCCGATCTCGCCCCTGTCCGACCTGCGCCCGCTGATGGAAACCGCGATGAACGCCAACCTGAAGCTCGATTCGGAAGAGGCGCGGGCCGAAAGCCCGATCTTCCACTCCGCGCCGCGCGCCAAGGTCACGGTCTGGGTGGGCGGCGCCGAACGCCCGGCCTTCCTCGAACAGGCGGAATGGCTGGAGGAGGCCTGGGGCTGTTCCCGCGTCGTCGACGAGGGCAAGCACCACTTCGACGTGATCGACAGCCTCGCCGACCCGTCCGGCGCCCTGACCGAGCGGCTCCTGTCGATGTGATCCTTCCGGGCCGCGCGTGACGGCAGGTAGGGCGGGGCTTTGCGCCGCCTTCCGCGCGTGCGTGAAAAATCTGCTAACCTGCGCCAAGGAATGGCGCGCGGCGCGCGTCTCGGTCACAAGATGCGCATGGATGTCAGTGACGAAGCCTTGGCCCGCGCGGCCGCAGACGGGGACCGGGAGGCGTTTGCCCTGCTGGTCGGCCGTGTCTACGACCGCGTCTACGCCTATGCCATCCGCCTGACCGGCAATCGGGCGGATGCAGAGGACCTGGCGCAGGACCTCTGCGCGGCGCTGCCCGCCAAGCTGCAGTCCTTCCGGGGCGAGGCGCCCCTGACCACCTGGCTCTACCGCATCACCGTGAACGCCGCGCGGGACCGCTTTCGCCGCCGGGCCACCTACATGAAGGCGACCGAGGGCTGGGGCGACTGGGAACAGGCGCGGCAGGCCGAGATCGCCGAACAGGCGGAGCGGCGCGACTGGCTGACACGGGCGATGGGCGCCCTGTCGGTCGACCTGCGCGAGACGCTGGCGCTGGTGCTCGACGGCATAAGCCAGGCCGAGACGGCAGAGATCCTCGGCATCCCCGAGGGCACCGTCGCATGGCGCGTCTCGGACGCGAAGAAACGCCTTCGGGCCTTGAAAGAGGCAGAAGCGCGGGAGGTGACGAAATGAACGACGACGCCGACGATCTGAACGACCTGAAGGATCTCTTCGACACCGAGCTGCCGAAGCCCGACCCGGCGCGCCGGGCCGATGCCATCGCGCTGGCGATGAAAAATTTCGACCGGACCCAAGAAACCGCGGATGCGGCGCGTCAGACCTCTGAATCACAGCCCAAGGGCATATTCAGAGGAGCCATTCACATGCTGTTTCAGATGAACACCCGCGCCGTATTGACGGCCACGACCGCGCTCGCCGCCGTGGCGCTTGTCGCGGTCATCCCGGTCGTCACCCGGATGCCCGACCGTCTGACCGGAGGCGGCACCGGCGGCCGGACCGAGGTGGCCGCGCCCGACCCCGCGCCGCAGCCGGAGGTCTTCTCCGCCGATGACGTTCAGGCGCTGGCCCCGGGCGAGGCGGATGCGGGCGACCTTTCGATTGCCGCCGAGGAGGAGATGGCAGAAGCGCCCCTGCCGCCGGTTGCCGTCACCGAAGCGCTGGAGGAATTCTCCGCCGATGCGCCCATGCCGCGGGTATCCGGCCGCCCCGCCGGGGACGCCGTTCCGCAGGGGGCGCCCGCGCGGCAGTCCGCGACCTCCCGGACGATGGCGCCTGCCGGTGCCGCGCCGCAGCCGGGCGGCACCTTCGGCAATATCGTGTCGGGCCGGGTGAATGGCGGCATCGCCCCCGCGCCCGTCCCTCAGTTCGAGCCGGTCCCGGCCCCGATGCCGGACACGGAGGCGTTCCCCGAGGCCGAGCAGAACCCGATCAAGGTGACGGCAGAGGACCCGGTGTCGACCTTCTCCATCGACGTGGACACCGCGTCGTGGTCGATCATCCGCAATTCGCTGACCCGGGGCATGCTGCCGCCGGAGGACGCGGTGCGGATCGAGGAGATGGTGAACTACTTCTCCTATGACTACCCGGCGCCGGAGGGGGACGCGCCCTTTGCCACCCACATCGGCGTGTCAGACAGCCCGTGGCGCGAGGGCACGCAGCTTGTGCAGATCGGTCTGCAGGGGATGCTGCCGGACGCCCGCCCGCCGATGAACCTCGTGTTCCTGATCGACACCTCCGGGTCGATGCAGGACGCCAACAAGCTGCCGCTCCTGAAACAGAGCTTCCGCCTGATGCTGGGCCAGCTGGGCGAGGACGACATGGTCTCCATCGTGACCTACGCCGGGTCCGCGGGCCGGGTGCTCGACCCCACGAAGGCGAGCGAACGCCAGACCATCCTCGACGCGCTGGACCGGCTGGAGGCCGGGGGCAGCACGGCGGGGCAGGCGGGACTGCAACAGGCCTATGCCACCGCCACCGGGATGGCCCGCGAGGGCGCGGTCAGCCGGGTGATCCTTGCCACGGACGGTGACTTCAACGTCGGCATCAGCGATCCCGACGCGCTGAAGGACTACATCGAGACGCAGCGCGGGACGGGCACCTACCTGTCGGTTCTGGGCTTCGGGCGCGGCAACCTCGACGACGCGACGATGCAGGCGCTGGCACAGCACGGCAACGGCATGGCCGCCTACATCGACACGCTGTCGGAGGCGCAGAAGGTGCTGGTGGACCAGCTGACCGGCGCACTGGTGCCCATCGCCGACGACGTGAAGATCCAGGTCGAATGGAACCCCGCGCAGGTCGCGGAGTACCGCCTGATCGGCTACGAGACCCGCGCCCTGCGCCGCCAGGACTTCAACAACGACAAGGTCGACGCAGGCGAGATCGGCGCCGGGCATCAGGTCACCGCGCTGTACGAGATCACGCCGGTGGGCTCGGGCGCGCGGATGACCGACCCGCTGCGCTATGCGCCGGAGCAGGTGGCGTCGGATCAGGCGGACACGGAAAGCGCCGAGCTGGGCTTCCTCCGCCTGCGCTACAAGGCGCCGGGCGAAAGCGAGAGCCGGCTGATCGAGACGCCGGTGCGGTTGGACGCCGGGGCGCTGCCGCAGGCCGACTGGGCCGCCGCCATCGCGGGCTTCGGCCAGATCCTGAAAGGCTCCGACCTGATCGGCGACTGGTCCATGGGCGACGCCATCGCGCTGGCCACCGGCGCGCGGGGCGCGGACCCTTTCGGCTACCGGCAGGAGGCGATCAACCTGATGCGCCTGGCCGAAAGCCTGCAGCGCTGACCCGCGCACACGTCTGACGTGGACGCCGGGACGGACGCTCGCGCATAGCGCATCGCCCCGCCCGCCGTCCCGCAAGAACCCTGCCCCCGGACACCCCCGGAGGCAGGGTTTCACCGCGCCTTAACAAAACCGTCACGGCGCTGTTACGTCCCGGGACCAATGCGGCACCTACGTCATTCTGACAGGAGCCATCACATGACCATCCGTTCGATCTGCCTGACCAGCGCACTGGCGCTGACGGCCGGCGCGGCCTTTGCCGACAGCCACGGCCAGATGAATTTCAACCGCATTGCCGCCTTTGCCACCCCGCTGAACATGGCCGAGGGCGAGGACACGCAACGCGAGACCTCCGCCGAGATCATCGCCGCCTCCGACGACGGCATGACGCTGGTCTACACCGACAGCCCGCTGGGCGTGGTGGGCCGCATCGACATCACCGATCCCAGGGCGCCGAAGCCCATGGGCAACACCGATGTGGGCGGCGAACCGACCTCCGTCACGGTGATCGGCAACACCGCCTACATCGGCGTGAACACCTCCGAATCCTACACGCAGCCGGGCGGCAAGCTGGTGTCGATGGACCTTGCCTCCGGCGAGCTGACCGGCGAATGCGACCTGGGCGGCCAGCCCGATTCCACCGCGCATGACGAGGCGGGCACCTTCGTCGTCGCCGCGATCGAGAACGAGCGCGACGAGGATGCAGGCGACGGCCGCGTGCCGCAGATGCCGGCGGGCTGGGTCTCGAAGGTGATGATCGAGGGCGGAGCGATGAACTGCGACGTGGTCAGGATCGACGTGACCGGCCTGGCCGGGATCGCGGGCGAGGACCCGGAGCCGGAATTCGTCGACGTGAACGGGCTGGGCGAGATCGTCGTCACCCTGCAGGAAAACAACCACATCGTGGTGATCGGCGCGGACAACGCGGTGATGGCGCACTTCCCCGCCGGTGCCGTGGACCTGACCCGCATCGACACGGAGGACGACCGCGCCTCGCTGGTGTTCGACGGCGAACAGCCGGGCCGCCTGCGCGAGCCCGACGGCGTGCAGTGGCTGGACGACACTCACTTCATGCTGGCGAACGAGGGTGACATGGACGGCGGCTCCCGCTCCATTACCGTCTTCGCCAAGGACGGCACAGAGGTCTTCGAGAGCGGCTCCGACTTCGAGACGCCGATCATCCAGGCCGGCCACTACCCCGACAAGCGGTCCGACGCGAAGGGCGTGGAGCCGGAAGGCATGGAATTCGCCACCTTCGGCGGTACGCCCTACGCCTTCGTGCTGGGCGAGCGGTCCTCCACCGTCTCCGTCTACGACACCACCGACCCGGCGAACCCGGTGTTCAGGCAGCTCCTGCCCTCCGGCATCGCGCCCGAAGGCGCCATCGCCATCCCGGAGCGCAACCTCTTCGTCACCGCCAACGAGGCGGACCTGATCGAGGACGGCGGCGTGCGGGCGCACGTGATGATCTACGAATACCAGGACGCTCCGGCAGCCTACCCGCAGATCACCTCCGAAGGTGCCGACGAGCTGATCGGCTGGGGGGCGAACTCCGGCATGGTGGCGGGCGAGGACGGCATGATCTACGCCGTCAACGACAGCTTCTACGGCTACCAGCCGACGATCTTCACCATCGACCCGTCGCAGACCCCGGCACGCATCACCCGTGCCCTGCCGGTCACCCGCAACGGCATGCCGGCGCAGAAGCTCGACATGGAAGGCATCACGCTGGACGGCGAGGGCGGCTTCTGGGTGGCTTCCGAGGGCCGCACGGACCGCGTCATCCCGCACGCGATCTACCACGTGAACGCCGAGGGCGAGATCGAGGACGAGATCGGCCTGCCCGCGGAGCTGCTGAACAACGAGGTCCGCTTCGGCTTCGAAGGGATCACGAAGATCGGCGACACCCTCTGGATGGCTGTCCAGCGGGAGTGGAAGGACGATCCGGAGAACACCGTGAAGCTGGTGGCCTACAATCTCGAGACCGAGGAATGGGGCGCCGTGCGTTACGAGAAGGCCGCGCCGGAAAAAGGCTGGGTCGGCCTGTCCGAGATCGTGGCCCATGGCGACTGGGTCTATGTCATCGAGCGTGACAACCAGATCGGCGCGGAGGCGGTGACCAAGAAGATCTACCGCATCCCCGCTGCCGAGATGGTCGCAGCGCCGCTGGGCGACGATCTGCCGGTCGTCTCGAAGGAAGAGGTCGTCGACCTGATCCCGATGCTGCAGGCGCAGGGCGGCTACGTGGTCGACAAGATCGAGGGCCTTGCGATCACCGCCGACGGCACGATCTGGGCTTCCACCGACAACGACGGCGTGGACGACAGCTCGGGCGAGACGTTCTTCTGGAAGGCGGGCACGGCCAACACCGCCGCCAACTGAGCCGCATATTCCGACAAACCCAAGGCGCCCCGCAGATCCCTGCGGGGCGCTTTCCGTTTGCGCGTCCGTTCCGGGCGTGGGCTCAGGCGGGTGATCAACGGTGCGCCTCCCATCGTCATGCAAGTGGCCGGTTTATGGGAGCGAGCAAGTGCCTTCGAAGGCCCCGCGCCCGGTGCGATTGGCTTACGGCCAGCAACAGGTTGACATGGCCATCGCGATCTCCTCTGGTCTCTCGTCATGGTTGACCTACGTCTTTCACAGGTGCGTTTTTTCGCGCCGTCTGAAGACAACCGGGCCTTAAACCTTGTGTGCCAGACTTCGGCAGCATCCACGGGGAGGGTTCGATGCCGGAGGATCCTGAATTGTCTTTCGTTCTGTGCATTGTGGCGGGCGCGCTGGCCGTGGCGGCAGGGGCGTTCGGTGCCCTCAGCCTCGCTCCGTCGGCAAGCGCGCTGCTGGCGGTGTTCGCCACGCTGCGGATCTGCTGGCTGGACGACAACATCGCCAACGACCTGCTCGACCGGGATCAGCTTCCCCCCAGCTACATCAACGCGCAACGCCGCCAGCGGTGGCTGGAGTCGCTTTTGCTTGGCCGCTCCAAAACAGAGGAAACGCCGACCCCCGCGCAGGTCGCCACCCGGATGCGGGCAGAGGTGCAGGTCTGGTCCGCCATCGTCGTCGCGGGCGTGGCGGCGATGCTGGCGCGGACCACGCCCTTCGGGATGCTGGTGTCCTTCGGGCTGGCGCTCTGGGCGTTCCTCTGGGCCTTCCGCTTTGCCGACCGGCTGTCGGCGACGCTGTGGCTGGTGGAAACCGGGCGCGTGCTGCCGAGGGAGGACCTGCTGCGCCGCGTCAGCTGGGCCTACTCCGGCCGGAACGACCGCGACCGCTAGCCCTTCATCAGGCGCGGCAGCATCTCTGCCAGCAGGTCCCAGACAATGCGCACCCGCGGGCTTGTCTTGAGCTCCCGGTGCGCCACCAGCCACACGGGGTAGTCGAAGGCGATCTCCGGCAGGACCCGCACCAGCAACGGGTCGCCGCTGCCCAGCGTGACCGGCCCGACGCCGATCCCCAGCCCCTGCCGCGCGGATTCCCAATGCACCGCGTGAGAGGTGGTGCGCAGGCCAAAGCTCGTCTCCGTCACGGTCACCCCGCGCTGCGTCAGCGCCGCGATGAACGGGGCGTTTTCCTCGAAACCGATGAACCGCGCCGAACCCAGGTCCTCCGGTCCGCGCACCGGGCCAAGGCTTGCGGCGTAATCCGCGCTGGCGAAGAACCCGGCGGTGTCGTCCGTCAGGCGCTTGCCGATCAGGTCGGGCTGGTCCGGGGCGGCGTTGCGGACGGCGATGTCCGCCTCGCGCCGCTTCAGGTCGCTCATGCGGTTGGAGGACACGACCTCCACCCGGATGCCCGGGGCGATCTCTGCCAGCCGCCTCAGGACCGGCGGCAGCAGCCAGATGGAGTAGAGTTCCGGCGCGGCGATGGCGACCGGGCCGGACACGTCCGTCGCCTGCCCGGTGGCGGCCAGCGACACGGCCACCGCCGCCTCGCCCATGGCGCGTACGTGTTCGACCAGCCGCGTGCCCGAGTCCGTCAGCACCAGACCGCGGCCGACCCGTTCGAAAAGCACGACGCCCAGCTCTTCCTCCAGCGCCGTGACCTGCCGTCCCAGCGTCGGCTGTGTCATGCCCAATGCCCGCGCCGCCGCCGAAAGCGATCCTTCCTCGGCGGTGACGAGGAACGCCCGCGCGCGGTTCCAGTCGAAAGTGACAGAGCGCCAGTCCATGCAATCCTGTATGGATGACACCCCCAGGGCCGTCAAAAGCAAAAGAGGGGGCACAAGGCCCCCTCCCGTTCGTCGTGTCGGTCAGATGTCAGTTGACGGTTTCGGCGTCCACGACATCCTTCTCGACCGCCTTGACCTCCGGCTTCGCGATCTCGATCCGGCGCGGCTTCAGCGCCTCCGGGATTTCGCGCTTCAGGTCGATGTGCAGCATGCCGTTCTCATGGGTCGCGCCGGTGACGCGGACATGATCGGCAAGGTGGAAACGGCGCTCGAAGGCGCGGGTGGCGATGCCGCGGTGCAGGTAGGTGCGGCCCTCGTCCTCGTCCGCCTTGCGGGCCGAGACGACCAGCGCGTTTTCCTTCACCTCGACGCCGAGGTCGCTGTCGGCAAAGCCGGCCACCGCGATGGAGATGCGGTAGGCGTCGTCGGCGGTCTTCTCGATGTTGTACGGGGGATAGCCCGGCTGCGGCGCGTCGTTGGACAGGACGCGGTCCATCATCTCGGCCAGCTGGTCAAAGCCGACGGATGCACGGTAGAGCGGAGCAAAATCGAAATGTCGCATGGAATCCTCCAGTTGAGCGATACCTGTGTCCGGCCTTCCCATCGGGGACAGGCCGTATTTCCAGTTCCCGGAACCCTGTCAGAGGCGTTCCGGTACAGGAAAATTGGGAATGCCGCGCGCGCGTTTCAAGAGCCGTCCGCACACGAAAAAGCGCCCCGAAGACGGTTCTCCGGGGCGCTCTCGCGAGGTTGTGATCGTTGGATCAGAACTTCATTTCGTAGCCGAGGCCGACGGTGCCCATGCGGACGTTCTCGCTCTTGGAGCCGGCGAGGGTCATGATGACGCGGCCGCCCGCCTTGGTGTCGATACCGAAGTTCAGGGCGAGGTCGAAGCGGTCGTCGTCGGTGCTGCCCGGCGTCGCCGTGACGGTGCCGCCGCTGTTGACGTCGATGTCCTCGTTCATCACGCGGTTCCACGAGAAGTCGACGTCGGTGTGCAGGGCGCCGAAGCTGACCGGCGTCGTCTTTTCCCAGCGCACGCCCAGCTTGCCGAAGGTCGTGGTCTGGTCGTACCCCGGGACGATGGCGCCGTTGCTTGCGGTGAAGCTGTCGACTTCCAGCATTTCGCGCGACACGCCGACATAGGGCATCAGGATGTTCGCGGCGTTGCCGCCGAGGGCAAAGCGCTGACCCAGTTCCAGAGAGGCGGCGCGGTAGTCGCTCTCGGTGGAGCCGGACGCGGTGCCTGTCGGGAACAGCATGGTGTAATCGTGGTCGGTGCGGCCGGCGGTGATGTCACCGTACAGCTGCATGCCGCTCGCAGCCTGGTACAGGCCGTAGATGTTCGCCGTCTTGGTGTCGCTGTCGGAGTCGAAGCCGCTGGCGTCGCTGGACGAGTTCAGGCCGCTGAACGCGATACCCGTGCGGAACAGGTACTGCTGGGTCTGGAAGGTGTAGTCGGCGCCGATGGTCAGGCCCTTGCCGCTGAGGTCGGTGCCGCCGGAGGCGGAGCCGGAGGACGCTGTGGCAAACGCGTAGCCGCGCAGGCCTTCGATCCCCAGCATGTCGTTCACGATCGCATTGCCCTGGGTCGAGTAGAAGCCGCCGGTGCCGATGTAGCTTTTCACCAGCGCCAGGATGCGGATCTGCGCGCGGATGTTCTGCGCGACGGTCATCGAGGAGTTGCGGAAGATGTCGGTGGTCAGGATGAACTTGATCCCGCCATCTGTGGCCGCGTTGATGACGCAGGTCTGGAAGGCCAGCGCGAAGGCCGCGGCGGCGTCGCCGCCAAGCCGCAGCTGGTTGAGGTCGGCGACACAGCCGCCGTTGGTGGCCAGCGCGAGGTCGGCGTAGTCCGCTTCGGTCGTGCCGAAGCCGCCGGTGAAGCTGCCGTGTGCGGTCGAGGTAAAGGTGGTGCCGGTCTGCACCAGCGTGGTGGTGCCGTCGGTGGAGATCGCGGTGTCGTTGTTGGCGTCGAGGATACCGATGTCGACCATCGCGACGAGGTTCGCACCGGCGGTCTGGATCGCGTTCAGCACGTCGGCGAACAGGAGGCTGCCGCTGGTGGTGTCGTCACGGTCTTCGTCGGTGATAAGCACCAGCGTCGTGTTGCCGGCGGGGATCGTGTAGTTCTTGAGCACGTAGTCGATGGCGGCATAGCCGTCTTCGGTGCCGCCCGGCGTGGTCAGGTTGGTCGTCGCCGCCGACAGGTCCGTGGCGTTGCCAAGCTGGCTGCCGCCGATGCTGAACTCGCGGATCAGGCCCGGATTGGTGGAACCCGCGGCAAAGCCCATCAGGCCGTAGTTGCGGCTGCCGAAGCCACCGACAGCCAGCGCGGCGTCGAGGTCGAGCACGAACTGAGTCAGGAAGTCCTGCTCGCCGGACATGGAGCCCGACTCATCCATCATGAAGATGATGTTGGAGGTTGCGCTTTGCGCGTGCGCGGGCCCGGCCAGGGCGAGCGTCATCGCCGTGGAGGCTGCGAGAAAAGTCTTGAACATTATGTCCCCTCACCGAAAAAAAAGCTGGTGTCTGCTGCGGCCAAGTTGCCAAAACCCTACCCGTCCGCATAGGGGGCAAATTTACGATGCGTTAACCTTGTTGCACGGCGGAAACAGGTGTCCCCAAGCGGCTCGGAATGCTCAATCTTTTGGTGCAGCCTTACCCGGTACGCGCACGAAACGGGCGCCTCCGGCCCCCTTGGCGCCACCTGACAGGACACTTGTCCCCGTCCGGGCAGGCGGGGCCGCGTGGCGTGTCAGCCGGTCCTTCAGGATGACCACATGGGACGTCAGCTCCATCCCGAAGACACGCGCCGCGCCCTCCTCGTCGGTGCCGGTGGCGGAGACCAGCGACAGGATGCGCAGCCCGCCGCCCTGTTCCGCCAGGATCGGCGCGCCCGAAGCGCCGTAGCCCGCCTTGCAGTCGAACAGGAGGATGCCGCCCGCGTAGCGCGCCAGCAGCCCGCAGGACCGCGGCACCGACGCGCCACGGTGCAGCGCGTCGCCGTAGGGCGCGAGGTAGACGGTCTTTCCCGGTGCCTGTGCCGGGTGCAGCGCGATGGGGCGGGCGTCCTCGGGCGGGATGGCTTCGGACAAACGCAGCAGCGCGACGTCGTTGGCGATCATCGCCTCGTCCAGCTCGATCCCGCCGATGTCGCTGTACCCGGGCGACACCACCCAGTCGGCCACGCCGCGGCGCACGGCAGGCGCGCCGGAGCCGAAGCCGACCTCGAACCACACCCCTTGCGGCACAACCGGCTGCCCATCGTCGTCATGCAGGCAATGGGCGGCGGTCAGGACGATGTCGGCCTCGATCAGCGTACCGGTGCAATACCCCTCGCCGCTGCGCAGCCGGCCCACCGCCTCCCATCCCGTCAATGCAGCCGCGCCGGTGGCAAGCCCCAGCCCGCCCAGGAGGCCGAGCGCGGCGTATCTCAGGGCTTCACGAATTTCGCACCTGTCTCGCGCCGGGCGCCCGCGGCCATCGGTTCCAGACCGTTGCCGGGGTCCTGCGCCACCGCCAGCGCCGCGCGCAGCTCCTTCAGCGGCTTCAGCAGGTCGACGGCCAGCGACACCGCCTTCCCGTCCGCCTCGGCCTTGGCCGAGATGACCGACACGATCCGCGCCTCGCCATTCGTGTCGAAGGCAAAGACCGGCGACCCGGAGGCGCCGAAATCGACGCTGCAGGACAGGACCAGCATGTCGAACTGATGCGCGATCACCGTGCAGAGATCCTGCATCGAGGGCGCCTCCGACCTGTTGTGCGCGTAGGAGACGACGCCCACCTCCGCGCCGGGACCGGGCAGGTCACTGGTGCCGAAGGGCAGGACGGTCGTGTTGCGGATCGGATGCTGCAGCTCGATCAGGGCGATGTCGTGCCCCACCCGCGCCACGCTGTCGGACGAGGTGAAGTCGTATTCCGGATGCGGCATCGCCTTGCGGGTGCGCCGGTAGGCCGCCGCCCGCCCGTTGCGCCATCCGGCAAGGAACTGGATGTCGTCGATCGGCACCCGCGCCCCGGTGGCCGGATCGAACAGGCAATGCGCCGCCGTCAGCACAAGGCTCGGCGAAATGAGCGCGCCGGTGCAGAAGGCCTCTCCGGCGATCTCCAGCCGCCCGACCGCTTCCCACCGCCGCGCGCCCTCCGTGCTCTCCATCGAGAAAAGCCCCTGTGCAGAGGCATTGGTCGACAGCAGGATCAGGCAGATGGCGAAAATCGCGCGCACGTGGTCTTTCCTCTTTGCGCGCGGTTTACCCGTTTTTCAGGGCGAAAATGCGGCGCATCAAAGCTAGATCGCACGACTGACGAACGGTCAACAAGATCAAACCTGCAGCGCCGGGGGCTTCGGTCCGCCGGTCGCCCAGTCCAGCAGTTCGACGGTGTGCACCACCGGCACCCCCGTCCCCGAGCCGATCTGCATCATGCAGCCGATGTTGCCCGCCGCGATCACATCCGGCGCCTTCGCCTCCAGCGTCTGGACCTTCCGCGCCTTGAGCTGCTTCGAGATCTCCGGCTGCATCAGGTTGTAGGTCCCTGCCGAGCCACAGCACAGGTGGCTGTCGGCGGGTTCCACCACCTCGAAGCCCGCGCGTTTCAGCAGCGCCTTGGGCGTGCCCTTGATCTTCTGCCCGTGCTGGAGCGAACAGGCCGCGTGATAGGCAACCCGCAACGGCCCCGTCCCGCCGGGCGCGTCCGCGGTGTCCGGCCGGTCGATCCCGGCAATCCCCATGCGCGCCGGGCCGAGGTCGGCCTCTGCCGTCTCCGGCATCAGCTCGGCCAGCACCTCCGTCACGTCCCGCGCGATGGCCGCCACCCGCGCGGCGTCCGCGGCGAGCGGCGTCTCGCGGAACATGTGGCCATAGTCTTTCACCGTCGTGCCGCAGCCCGAGGTGTTGATCACCACCGCATCCAGCCCCGCGCCGTCCATCTCGCGCGCCCAGGCCCGGATGTTCTTGCCCGCGGTGCCATGCGCCTCTTCGGACTTGCCCATGTGGTGCGTCAGCGACCCGCAGCAGCCCGCGCCCTCGGCCACCACGACCTCGCACCCGAGCCGCGTCAGAAGCCGGATCGTCGCGTCGTTGATGTCGGTGTTCAGCGCCCGCTGCGCGCAGCCGGTCATCAGCGCCACCCGCATCCGCTTCGGAGCGTCCGGCGCAAAGCTCTGCGGATCGTCGTTGCGCGACACCGGCGGCACCTGCTTCGGCGCCATCTCCAGCATGGCGCGCAGCCGCGCATCGGGGATCAGCCGGGCGAAGGGACGCCCGATCTTCGCCCCCAGCAGCGCCAGCCGGAACCGGCCCGGGTAGGGCAGGATGCGCGCAAGCAGCCAGCGCAGCGCACGCTCGGACCGGGGGCGTTCGTAGCGCTCCTCGATATAGGCGCGGGCATGGTCGACGAGATGCATGTAGTGCACGCCGGAGGGGCAGGTGGTCATGCAGGCGAGGCAGGACAGGCAGCGGTCGATGTGTTTGACCGTGTCCGCGTCCGGCACCCGCTCGTTCTCCAGCATGTCCTTGATCAGGTAGATGCGGCCCCGCGGGCTGTCCAGCTCGTCGCCCAGCACCTGGTAGGTGGGGCAGGTGGCGGTGCAGAACCCGCAATGCACGCAGGCCCGCAGGATTTCGTTGGCGCGCGCGGTGCCCGCGTCGGCAAGCTGCTCTTTGGTGAAATTGGTCTGCATGTGTCTCTCTGGGTCTTCAGGCCATCAGCCGGGCGGTGGCCAGTCCGAACCACGGCAGGGTTGTGGCCAGTATGGCAATTACGGTGATCCAGCGGCGGGCGCGGCGGCCCTCCAGCCGGCGGTAAAGCGCGTGGCCCACCATCGCCACAGCCGTGACCCACCCGGCCCACAGCAGCAGAAGCGACGGCAGCGGCGCGCGCGGCTCAAGCCAGAGCGCGGCACCCATGCCCGCCACCACCGCCATGGCCAGCCCGGCCAGAACGCGCAGGGTGGAGGGCAGGCGCAGCAACCCGGCGCACAGCAGCGGGCCGGCCACGAAGGTCACGAGGAAGGCTCCGACGACCGGCCAGGTCATCAATGCAACGTGCCGGGGTCGAAGATGCCGCGCGGATCGAACCGCGCCCGGATCGCCCGCGACAGGGCCGCCACGGGCGCCGGCTCAGGCGGGAAGACCGGCGTTGTGCCGCGGCCCCGCACACGCGTCGCATGGCCATCGAAGGCCCCGAGCCTGGCCCGCGCATCCGTGCCGCTGGGCGTCAGCGCCCAGATCAGGCCGCCGCCCCAGTCATACAGCACCGCGCGCGGCTCCAGCCGGGCGACCAGTCCCGGCGCGTCCGAGGGCTTGCAGTGGATGCGCCAGACGTCGCCCTCCCGGCCGTGCATAGGCGCCACGTCGCGCACGTCGGCCCAGGCCTCCGCCACCACCTCCGGATCGCTCTCGACCCGCACCGCCTGTCCGCCGAACAGCGCCGCCAGCTGGCCCGCGCGATACGCGACCGACCCGGCAAAGCCTTCGATCCGCAGCAGGGTCAGCGGATCGCCGTCCGGCCCCACCGGCAGATGCGCCGCCCCGGTCAGGTCGTAGGGCGACCCCAGCGCGCGGGCCATCGCCGCGACCGCCGCCGCGTCGCCCAGCCCGTCGATCAGGACCGAGGCCGCGGCCTCGGGCTTCGGCAGCACCTTCAGGCTGACCTCAGTCAACACCCCCAGCGTGCCGCGCGACCCCGCCATCAGCTTCACGAGGTCGTAGCCCGTGACGTTCTTCATCACCCGCCCGCCGTTCTTCACCACCGTCCCGGTGCCGTCGACGAAACGCACGCCCAGCAGGAAATCCCGGCAGGCCCCGGCCTGCACACGTCGCGGGCCCGACACATTCGCCGCCACCACCCCACCGATGGTCGAGACCCCCTCGGTGCCCAGCAGCCCGCGATGGTCCATCGGCTCGAACGCCAGACGCTGGCCCTCCGCATCCAGCACCGCCTCGATCTCCGACAAAGGCGTGCCCGCCGCCGCCACCAGCGTCAAGGCGCCCGGCTCATAGAGCGACACGCCCGTGACGCCGCCGGTCTCCAGCACCGCCGCTGCGCCGCCGCCGCCGATGGCCCGCGTGCCGCCGCCGCACACCCGCAGGGGCGCCCGCGCCCCGCGCACCGCCTCGGCCAGTTCCGCCTCGCTCCCTGGTCTCATCTCGCCTGCCCTTCGTGCTTCTTTGCTTTCCAAATACTCCGGGGTCCGGGGTGGAACCCCGGCTACTCCGCCGCCAGGGCCACCACGCGCCGCCCCTCGGAGGACGCCAGCGGGAACACCTTCGCCGGGTTCAGCAGCCACTTCGGGTCGAAGACGTCCTTCACCGCCATCTGCGCCTCGAGGTCTTCGGGCGCGTACTGGT
>NZ_JBRBWD010000049.1:0-4331 GCF_052825245.1 Sagittula sp. | reverse complement strand
CTGTGAACTATCCCGAGCTATCCTACTTGTCAGCCGAGTTCACAGCTGTGAACTCATCATGCAGCATCCCGCCGCATCAAGGCCATGATCATCGGACCGCAGGAGAACTCCCCAATTGCTGCCTTTGAAGATAGGGTTCTCAAGTAGCCTCCAGGTGATCGGATATCCGCAAACCGTTCAAGCATTGCAACGATCACAACAGACGCTTCTTCGGGACCCATATAGCGTTTGGCCTCGTCCCACGCGGACGAGGAAATACCCATCATGGGCCTGACCACATCAGCCACCCGGACCAGATCGTGCCAGTGGCGCACGGGCTGCTCGGAATACGCTTTGAATTCCTGACAGGAGGCGAGGACGAGACCAAGCGGTATGTTCGGCATCAGTTGATCGTCAATAGTTGCCGTTGAGTTGCCCTCATCTTCAGAACACAGAGGACTATTGGCAACTTCTGGAGTTTCGCGCACAGCGCCTCCGCCCCGCGCTTTTTCTAAGCGAGGTTCAAGATCATAAGAGTCTTTATTTGAATTCTGATAGTGCTGCTCAGAAACAGCATCATTGGTGCTCATATTTTCTGTTTCACAGCCATCCAGAAGGCTTCGGGCGTGATCTAAAGCTGACCCCAAAGCGTCTTCGATGCGCCTAAGGTCTTCCATTTCGAGTTTTCTGCGAAGATCTCGGGCCGTTAGGGCCGCAAGATCAGAGAATTGGTCCCAGACGCCTTGATCCGGACGAAGTGAGCGCCCGTACTCGGCCAGCCCTGCGAGGTCACGCCGCATGAGGCTCACAGTGGCACGTAGGCGCTTGTACCGCTCTTCTGCGGCCCGGACGGTCTCAGCGGCCTCACAAACCTCCTGGAAGCGTCGAACGAGCGGAGAGAGGTCGAACCCAAACGCAACCTTTTCGTCGCCGTAGCGGCGGGCATAGCGCTTCCCATTGGGGCTATCGCGCCGGACAACAAAGCCAGTCTGCACAAGGTTGGAGAGATGGCGCCGCATCGTCGAGCAGGGCATGCCGTTCAGGCGCTCGCAAATCGCCTTGTTGGACGGATGTACAATCAATTCGCTGTCATTGCCTCCGAGAATTGTCGCTTGGTGAAAGCTGACCAGCGCCTGAAGCACCGTCAAATCCCGATCGGACAAGCCGAACGCGACTCGAGCGGCAGCGAGCTCCCTCAGGACCTCCCACTTGTTGGCGCCGGCTGGGGGCAGGTCTTCCTGGGTCGCTGCCTGATGTTTCAGGATGGCAGCATCTATCGTTCGCCGGAACGGCGTTACGGGCGTGTATTCCATTTTGTCATTCACGAAGACAAAAATATCCCGGTCCGCGAATCACTTTGGACTTGCGGAAAATAGCTCCGGACACTACCTTGAAGGTGCTAGAAACAAGTTAGGGTCTCGTGGAGTGGTCGCTTTGCGGGACCTTTTCTTTTGCCTTTTCGTGCCTCCTTCTTTGATTTCTGCTCTTCCTCAGTCTTCCGACCGCTGCTTCCAGCGTTCGTGAAGGTCTTCAATCATGTCATGCACTTGCGTCTCGACCCAATCGGCGAAGTCTCCATCCGCCAACTCGATCGATAGGCCCTTGGCAGTGCGTTTGACCGTGCCGCCGCGTTTGCCGCCGATCTTCAGCGGGACGCTGGAAGGTGGGGCAGGGGAGGGCGACTTGGCCGGTTTAATCGCCTTGGTCACAGCCTTTTCTACGGCCAGGAACGCTTGGATGGACGGGTCATTGGTAGAGGCAACGTCATCCACCACCATGGAGGTCTCGGCATTTTCACGTGCCTCTTTCGCGATCCCGATAAGGTCCTCGCGGTCCAGACCATTCTCGTCGATGGCCCGACCAAGGGATTCCCATCGGGGTCGGCCAATGCCATGGGCGGCGCCAATGGCGCGTACCAGATCCGGCCCGACCATGTCCGCGATCGCGATCGCCATAGATATGGACGACTTCGTGACGGTAAGAATTTCTGCAACCTGAGATTGATTTCCGAAGCCGGACGACACAAGGTCCTTTGCGAACAGGGCCTTTTCAATAAAAGACAAATCGCGCCGACCCATGTTCTCCGAAATCTGAGCACGCAGAGCGCTGTCGTCATCCAGGTTGGTGACTAACGCGCGAACCTTGGTAACCTTATCGGACTGACGGATCGCCTCCAGCCTGCGTCGCCCATAGACCAAAAGGTAGCGATCATCTTCACCCGGCGCACGTCGCACGAGGATCGGAACAGTCTGACCGTTCGCCTCAATCGCGTCGCGCAAATCCAGTACATCGGCCGGGTCAAGTCGGTCCGCCATACGCCCGTCTTCGATGCTCGCCGGGTCCAGTTCCCAAACATGATGGGAATCGACCGCGTCGCGGGCGGACCGAAGGGCGCGATTCGAGGTCATCATCGGTGTCACAGCACCTGTCTGAGGGGCAGGGGAGGGGGCCCCAGCTGCCGCGAGACTGTCCAGCATTGACATGCGCTTCTTCTTGCCACTGGTCATGTGCGCCCCCAGGTTTTCTGGATTAGGTCGGCGATCTCGTCATTTAGCGTATTCAGGCTCTCAATCGCGCGATCATAGGTGGAACGCGTGAACGCGCTGCGTTCCACTTCATAAAGTGTCTGCTTGGTCAGGCCCGCATCTGAGATGGCTGTAGACTTCAACATGGGCGAATTCAGCACGGCTTCGCCGTACATTGTTCGCAGGAAAGCCACGATGCGGTTCTGCGGCGCATCCTGCGGCTCGTAGCGGGTCAAAACATAGCGCATCCAGTCATGAGACATGTCAGCGCCGCTCTCGGCGATCACGTCCATGAGGTCGGCTGTCATGCGGAGGAATTGCGACATGGACATCACATCGAGCATCTCTGGATGGATGGTCACCAGAACGCCCGTGGCCGCGGACAGGGCGGACATGGTCAGAAAGCCAAGCTGCGGCGGGCAATCTATGACGACCACGTCGTAGTCCTCATCGACCTGGGCCAGCGCCTCCTTCACGCGGAAGAAGAAAAGTCCGGCATTGCCCTGTGCCAGCGCACGCGGGGTGTCGTGCTCGAATTCCATCAGTTCGAGGTTGCCGGGGATCAAGTCCAAATTGGGGATATAGGTCTTGCGGATGACCGACCGGATCGGCTCCGGGTCCTCATAGCGGATCGCATCGTAGAGAGTGCCACCATCTTCGAGGTCCAATTCCGGCTGAACGCCGTGCAGCGCGGTGAAGGAAGCTTGTGGGTCAAGATCAATGCCCAGCACACGATATCCGCGCAGGGCAAGCCGTTGGGCGAGATGGGCAGAGGTTGTTGTTTTTCCGGACCCACCCTTGAAATTCATCACGCCGATGACTTGAAGATGATCACCTTCTCGTCGTCCGGGAACGTAATCGCCCGGCTTGCGAGCGGTTTTTTCAAGGAGCACACGCAGCGCCTGGATATCCTGCGCCGAGTAAAGACGACGGTTGCCGGCGGTAAGCTCGGGAGAAGGCCCTTTGCCATCCAAGTTGAGTTTGCGAAGATAGGAATCGTTTACGCCGAGTAGCGCCGCAGCCTCACCAGAGGTGAATTTGCGCATGGTCTTCTCGGCATCGGGTGGAAACAGGCTCTCACGTTGCGAATGCAACTGGTTCGCCAGCCATTCCGAATGCTGGCGGATCACCGCGTTGAGATCCTCATGCACAAAGGTATTATCCATCTGCCCTCTCGCTTCCGAGACATCGCGTCTTTGGCGTGTTCACGGAAATTGACGTTTTTTGCCTCGTTTCCGTGACTATTGGCGCAAGAGTCGGATTCGCGCAAGGTTTTTCCACATCTAGTGGGCGGGTCGTCACCGAACACAAGGCTGTTAGGCTTCCTGCTGCATGGTGTAACGCACCGCATCTCACGAAAAGGGACAGGGGAGAACTCTTGTCGGAGGGCTCCAGCATGGCTTTGAGCGCACCAGAGCTTGCCTTTTGGCAGTTCTGGATATACATTATTGGATGTTTATCCATGCCTGAGAGGACAAGATGCAAGTTGCCAAATGGGGAAACTCCCTTGCCGTCCGGCTACCCGCGGATCTTGTGAGGGAACTCGGCTTAAAGGAAGGTGATCAGGTCGACCTGGTAAAGGACGATGGAACCATTCTTGTGAGACGCCAACCTCGTGCCGATGAAGTTCTACAAGGGCTAAGGCGGTTTCGCGGAAAACTGCCCAAGGACGCGCGTCTAAGCCGCGACGCCGCGCATGAGCGCTGAATTCGCAGACACGAATGTTGTGCTCTACCTGCTCGACGATGGTCCAAAGGCTGAGAGGGCGGAGGAAATTCTGGGGCAGGGACCCCGGATCAGCGTTCAGGTCCTGAACGAAGCGATGGT
>NZ_JBRBWD010000048.1:0-70770 GCF_052825245.1 Sagittula sp. | reverse complement strand
GGCTCAGTACCTCGACGCGGTTCAGCTCGCGCTCGCTCATCAAAACCCATCCCATGCCCGCAACCTCTGCCTGTTCTCATCGGGGCAGAGTGTGACACTTCTACTTTGCAGATGTGGGACACTTTAACTTTGCGCGTACACCGATGCCTCCTATAAGTTGGATTATGTAAATACTAACGCGCCGTAGCGCCCAGCGACGCCTAATCCGGACGGCCCAGAAGGTTCTGCTGCACGGTCAGCAGGTGCGCGCGCATCGCCGCCGCCGCCTGTTCCGGATGACGGGCGTTCAGCGCGGCGAGAATATCAGAATGCTCCTGGCAGTAATGCAGACGCCGCGCCTCCGCGAAGCTGCGGGCCTTCATCTCGAACCACTTCGGCTGGTCGCGCAAGACGCGCAGCACCTCGTGGAACTCCCGCAAGAGGTCGTTTCGCGTGCAGGAGAAGATGCGGTGATGGAACTCCGCATCCCAGTATTCGAACGTCGGCATATCCTGCGCGGCGACCGCGCTTTCATGCGCCGCACCGATGGCCGCCAGATCCGAGGCGCTGGCGTTGGTCGCGGCAAAGCCCGCCGCGGCGGGTTCCAGCAGCAGGCGAACCTCCATCATGTCGGCGGGCGACGTGCCCTCCATCCGCCGTACGATCTCGGCGATGCCCTGGGTCGGCTCCTCCCGCAGGTAAGTGCCGCGCCCCACGTGCCGCGCCAGCAAACCGTCCGCTTCGAGCAGATCGAAGGCCCGCCGCACGGTGTTGCGCGCCACGCCATATTGCTCCGCCAGCTCGCGCTCCGTCGGAAGCCGCTTGCCGCCGGTCCATTCGCCCGCCGCGACCCGGCGGCGCAATGCCTCCGCAATGCTGTCCGCGTTGCCCCGCATCATCCGTCCTTATTGATCCAATTGTGACCCAATCTGACAGCGTTTCGCATGTCTTTCAAGATGTTCGGAAATTTTCTTGCTATTCCGCCACCTTATTTGTACCATTAAATGAACCAAAATAAACCAATTCGGGAATCGGAGGCGCACGTGAAGGTCGCGACATACCAGTACAATGGGCAAAGACACGTGGGGATCGTCGACGTGGCCTCCGGAACCGTCTCGCCTCTGGACCTTTCGGCGGACGAGGCGCAGCGCGGTGCGCTGAGCCTGATCGGCCGCCCCTCCCTGCCCGCGACGGGCGCCGCCGTAGCGCTGGACGACGTGCGGCTCGAGGCCCCCGTGCCCCGGCCCGCACGCAACATCTTCTGCGTGGGCAAGAACTACTTCGACCATGCGCACGAATTCTCGAACAGCGGCTTCGATTCCAGCGCCGCCAAGGGCGCGGTCCCCAGCGAACCGATCATCTTTTCCAAGGTCCCGGAATCGGTCGTCGGGCCGGAAGAGACCGTCCTCATCGACCCCGACGTGTCCGAGGCCATCGACTACGAGGCCGAGCTGGCCGTCATCATCGGCACCGGCGGACGCGGGATCGGCAAGGACAAGGCGATGGAGCACATCTGGGGCTACACCATCGTCAACGACGTCACCGCGCGCGACCTGCAGGGCCGTTACAGCCAGTGGCTTGTCGGCAAGTCGCAGGACACCTTCTGCCCCATGGGGCCGTGGGCCGTGACCGCGGACGAAATCGACGTGGCCGACACCGCCATCCGCTGCACCGTCAACGGCGAGCTGCGGCAGGATTCGAACACCGGCCTGCTGATCTTCGACATCCCGACGATCATCGCGACGATCTCGCAGGGGGTCACGCTGATGCCGGGCGACGTGATCGCCACCGGCACGCCCGCGGGCGTCGGCATCGGCTTCAAGCCGCCGAAGTACCTCGTGCCCGGCGACGTGGTCGAGGTCGAGATCGACGGGATCGGCACGCTCAGGAACACCTGCGGGCGCTGGGGCGCCTGAGGCAAGGAAGACCCCGGAAAACGGGGCCGCGAACAAGCGGCGGCACAGGCCGCCGGTAACATGTGGAGGAGAGAACCATCATGAGACAGACACTATTCGCCGTCTCCGCGGCAGCGCTGACCGCGCTCGCATCGCCCGGACTGGCACAATCGACCGAAGTCGCGTGGGGCGGATCGAACCCCGGCGGCGTGATGTACTACATGGTCGGTGTCGCAGGCACCGAGCTGGCCAAGGACCTGCCCGACGTCAACATCACCCAGGTCACGACCGGCGGCTCCACCGAGAACGCCAAGCGCCTGATCAAGGGCGAGCTCGACATGGGCATCGTCTACGGCAGCCACGTCTACATGTCGCAAGCGCCCGAAGGCCCGTTCGAGGGCGGCGACAAGGGCACCATGCTGCGCGGCGTGGCCATGGCCTACGAGGGCCCGACCTACTTCGTCACGCTGGGCGACAGCGGGATCAGTTCCCTCGACGACCTCGACGGCAAGAAGGTCGCGCTCGGCCCGCCGGGATCGGGCACGGTGTTCAACTGCTCGAACATCCTGACGGCGCTTGGCCTTCTGGACAGCATCGAGCCGCAATTGATGACATTCGCCGACGCGGGCCGCGCGCTTGGCAACGGCCAGATCGACGCCTTCTGCCAGTCGTCCTCGCCCGCCGCGGCGGTGACCGAACTGGCGGAGACGCGCGACATCACCGTCCTGCCCTATACCGAAGACCAGCTCGCCCAGATCGGCGAGACCTATCCGTTCTACCACACCGGCACCATGCCGGAGACCACCTACAAGGGCGTGCCGGCCACCGACATGCCGTTCACGACGGTCTACTGGGTCGCGCATGAGCGGGTGCCCGAAGACGTGGTCCAGCGCATGGTCGCCGCCGCCTACGCCAAGCAGGACGCACTGGCCGCCGGTCACAAGGCCTGGGCGCAGATGAAGCCCGACGTGGCCAACTTCCAGAAACTCGGCGCACCGATGCACCCCGGCGCCGAAGCCTACTACCGCGAACAGGGACAGTGGCCGGAGTGATCCGGACCGCCTGAAAGACCGCGCCCCGGTCCATGCGGCCGGGGCGTTTTTCCGCTCTATCGCAGGACGCATTCATGCTCGACTTCTCGTGGCTCTTCCAGGCGAAGGGCGCAAAGCGCAGCCTCACCGGGTTCTGGGCACTGGCCTTCAACCTGACGGCCATCGGGTTTTCGCTGTTCTACCTCTACACCTCCGGCTTCGGGCTGGTGTCGACGCAAAGCAACCGCGGCGTCTACCTGATGCTGACCTCGGTTCTGGTCTTCCTGCTGTATCCCGCGCACGGACGCTCGCCCACGCACAGGCCCAGCATCGTCGACCTCGTCCTGATCGGCCTCACAGTCCTGTCGATCGGCTACTGGATCGACCAGTACGTCAGCTATGCCATCTTCCGCGTCTCCTCGCCCAACCAGTACGATCTGGTGATGGGCGGCATCGCCATCGTCCTGATGCTGGAAACCAGCCGCCGCGTGCTTGGCCCGATCATCTCGATCCTCGCGGTGATCTTCCTGCTGCAGCTCTATTTCGGGCCGTACCTGCCCGGCCGCCTCGCTCATTCCGGCATGTCGGTGGAGCGCATCCTCGAATTCACCTACTCCACGCAGGAGGCACTGTTCGGCGTCGTCACGGCGACCTTCGCCACCTTCGTCTTTCCCTTCATGATCTTCGGCGCCTTCCTCGAACGCTCGGGCGCGGGGGCGTTCTTCATGGATCTCGGCACCGCCGTCGCGGGCAAGTGGCGCGGCGGCCCCGCCAAGATCGCCGTCATGACCTCCGCCCTCTTCGGGTCGATCTCGGGCTCGTCCGTCGCCAACGTGGTCACCACCGGCTCCTTTACCATCCCGCTGATGAAGCGCACCGGGTTCAAGCCGCACCACGCCGGCGCCATCGAGGCCATCGCCTCCACCGGCGGGCAGTTCATGCCGCCGGTCATGGGCGCGGGCGTCTTCATCCTCGCGACGCTGACGGAAACCAGCTACCTCTACATCGCGCTGATCAACGTCATCCCGGCCAGCCTGTTCTTCCTCTTCCTCCTGTCAATGGTCGACCTCGAAGCGGTGGGCCTGGGCCTCAAGGGACTGCCGGAAAAGGAAATCCCCAGCCTGCGCAAGGTGCTGAAGGAAGGCTGGCACTTCTTCCTGCCGCTCGGCACGGTGATCGGACTGCTGTTCTGGGGCTACTCGGCCGAGTTCTGCGCCTTCTGGGGCACCGTCGCCGCCGCCGTGCTGTCATGGCGGAACAAGGCGACGCGCATGGGGCCCAGCGACATCGGACAGGCCCTCGCAGGGGGCGCGGCCAGCAACACCTCGGCAGGGGCCGCCATCGGGACGCTGGGCGTCATCATCGGCGGCATCGTCCTGGCCGGGCTGGGGCTGAAGTTCTCGGCGGTGCTGATCGACTTCTCCGGCGGCAGCCTGTTCATCGCGCTTCTGCTGGTGACGCTGGTGTCGATCATCATCGGCATGGGGTCGTCCACAACCGGATCCTACATCATCCTGTCGGTGGTCGCGGCACCGGCGCTGATCCAGCTCGGCGTGCCGACGGTCGCCGCGCACCTCGCGGTGTTCTACGCCGCCTGCCTGTCGAACATCACGCCGCCGGTCTGCGTATCCGCCTTCGCGGGCGCGGCCATCGCCGGGGCGCCGCCGATGAAGACCGGCTTTGCCGCGCTGAAGTTCGGGGCCACGCTGGTGCTGATGCCCTTCACCTTCGTCTACGTGCCGGAGATCCTGATGCAGGGCGAATGGCACGCCATCGTGACGTCCAGCCTGCTCTACGCGCTCGGCAGCGTCGCGCTTGCCATCTGCCTGCAGGGCAGCGCACCCGTCGGCGGCCGCATCTCTGTCGTGCCGCGCGTGCTGTTCGGGGTGTCGGCGCTCCTGCTCCTGTTCCCGAGCTCGTGGATCATGGACCTGGCCGGGCTTGTCGCGGGCGGTGCCGCGATCTTCGCCGCTTCCATGCTGCCCGCAAAACCCAGGCCGCCAAGGCCCGAACCGTCCGAAACAGAGGGCCAGCAGGCCGGCTAAACAGATGGACCGGCGCGCGGGATCACCCCCGCGCGCCGCTTCCGCAATCAGCCCTTGTAGATCGCAACCCCGCGCTCGCCGCCCTCCCGGGCCCAGCCGCGATACATGCCTTCGGAGTTGAAAGGCAGCGTCAGGTTGCCCTTCGCATCCACCGCAATCACGCCGCCGGACCCGTCGTTCTTGCCCAGGTCCTCCATCACAACGTGACGCGCCGCCTGTTCCAGCGTCTCGCCCCGGTGGCGCATCCGCGCGGCGATCTCCGCCCCGGCGGTGTACTTGATGAAAACCTCGCCATGCCCGGTGCCGGACACCGCGCAGGTGGCATTCTCGGCAAAGTTCCCGGCGCCCGGCATCGGCGTGTCGCCCACGCGGCCCGGCATCTTCCCGGTCCAACCGCCGGTGGAGGTGGCGGCGGCGACATTGCCCTCGCGGTCGCAGGCCACGGCGCCGACCGTGCCGTGACGGCGCGCCGGATCGTCGTCCTCTTCGCCCTTCGCCTTCATCGCCAGCGTGTCCTGCAGCGCGTCCCAGCGGGCCTGCGAGAAGAAATAGTCAGGCTCGCCGAACTCCAGCCCCGCCTTGCGGCCCAGCTCAAGCACATGCTCGCCGATCATGCAGACATGCGGCGTCGTCTCCATCACCAGCCGCGCCAGCTTCACCGGGTTCTTCGGGCCGAAGATGCCCGCCACGGTGCCGGTCGCGCGGTCGCGCCCGTCCATGATGGCCGCGTCCATCTCCTGCTTGCCCGCGGTGGTGAAGACCGCGCCGCGGCCCGCGTTGAACAGCGGTTCGTCCTCCAGCGCGCAGACCGCCGCCGTCACGGCGTCGAGCGCGCTGCCGCCATCGCGCAACACCGCTTCACCGGCAGCAAGGGCCGTTTCCAGCCCCGCGCTGTAGGCCGCTTCCTTTTCCGGCGTCATGGTGGATTTCAGGATGGTCCCGGCGCCGCCGTGGATGGCGATGGCATAGCGTTTCTCGGTCATGTCTCAGCCTTTCAGCCCGGCCGTCTCGGCACAGTAGCGGGCGATCTCTGCATGTGTGGCGACCCAGCAGTCGCCCTTCGAAGTGATGTGATCCAGCAGTTCCTCGAGGATGAAGATGCGGGACCGGTAACCGGAGATGTGCGGGTGCATGGTCAGCAGGAACAGCCCGCCTTCGGCATAGGCGCCGTCGAACTCGCGCCGGAAGATGTCCAGCACGTCCGAAGGCGGCGTGTAGGGCCGCTGCGCCCCGAAACGGTTCATCATGAAATAGGGCGCGTCGTCCCGGATCCATTCCACCGGCAGCTCGACGATGCCCGTGGCCTCGCCCTGATCGAGGATCTCGTAGGGGTCGTCATCGGCAAAGAGCGAACTGTCGTAAAGCAGCCCCAGCTCCCGCGCGATCTGCAGCGTCACCGGGGAATAGTCCCACGACGGTGTGCGCATCCCCACGGGCCGTACGCCGGTGATCTGCTCCAGCGTGTCGGCGGCGCGCAGCATCAGGTCGCGCTCCGCCACGGGGGGCACGTCGGTGTTGCGCTCGTGGATCCAGCCGTGCAGGCCGATCTCGTGCCCCTCGGCGGCCAGGCTCGCCTGCTCCTCCGGGTGCAGGAGGGCCGAGACGGCGGGCACGAAGAACGACGCCTTCGCGCCGAAGCGGTCCAGAACGGACCGGATGCGCGGGATGCCCCGCCGCGTGCCGTATTCGCCCCAGCTCAGCCGCGCGACGGAGTCGCCGCCGTCACGCAGTTCGTTGGTCTCGTGGTCGCTGTCGAAACTCAGCGCCACCGCGCAGCGCGCGCCGTTCGGCCAGCGCTCCGGCAGAAGGCTGCGGCCCGCGCGCACCGCCTCGACCTTGCCGCGCCACGTGGGTTCGTCCCATTCCCAGGGGTTGCTGCTCATGCGTGTCCTCCGTCGACGGACAGCACCTGTCCGCTGATCCATTCCGCCTGCGGTCCGCACAGGAAGCAGACCGCCGAGGCGATGTCCTCGGGGCGGCCCAGCCGGCGCATGTGGATGCCGTTCAGCACCGCCTTCTGCTTCTCCGCGCCGAAGGCGTCCCATTGTCTGGCCGTCGAGGGGTTCGAGATGACGAAGCCCGGCGCGACCGAGTTGACCGTGATCCCCGATGGCCCCAGTTCCAGCGCCAGTTGCCGCGTCAGCCCGACCAGCGCGTGCTTGGCAGAGGCATAGGCCTGGATGCCCGTCAGGCTGGGCCGCAGCCCCGCCCCGGACGAGATCGTGACGATCCGCCCCCTGCCCTGCGTCTTCATGTCCGGCACCACCGCCTGCGCGCACCACATCGCCGCGTCGACGTTGGCGGCAAAGATCGCGTGCCAGTCGGGTTCCGAGACGTCCTCGATCGGGCGGCCCACCTGCCCGCGCACGCCCCCGGCCGAGGTCACAAGACCGTCGATCCGGCCATGTTCGGCCAGCACCGCCTCCATCGCGGACCATGCTCCGGCGCGCGTGCCAAGGTCGGCGGCATGCAGCGTGGCGTCGAGCCCCTGCATCCCGTCCGCGTCGATGTCCACGGCGGCGACGCTGGCCCCGGCCTCTGCCAGCGCGCCGCAGATCGCGGCACCGATTCCCTGCGCCGCGCCCGTGACGGCAAAGACCTGGCCCGTCAGATCTACACGCACAGCGGCACCAGCTCGTCGACGAGGGCGGCGGACTGTTCTCGCCGGCCGTCCTCGATGTCGTGGATCAGCTCGACCATGCGGGCCAGCACCGGCACCTTCAGTCCGTGGCGTTCGGCGAGGCCGACCATGATGCCGATCTGCGCGTCCACCTCCGTCTTGCGCTTGCGCACGGCAAGGTCGCGCCAGATGCCGGAGTGTGTCTTCGCGGTCTTGCGGTTGTGGGCGATCATCGTCTCCATCGCCACGCGCATCCCTTCGGGATCGCGGGCGAGGAAGGCCTTCGGATTGAACCCGTTGAAGCCGAGCGGCGAGACACCCTCTGCCGCGGCCAGCGTCATCACCTCGTGCCCCAGCGCCTCGTAGGCGGCGCGGTGTTCGGGCCGGGCCATGGCGTCGGACATGCTGTCGGGCGTCAGCGCCGTGCAGAACAGCAGCGACCCGTAACCCATCTTGCCCCAGAGATAGCCCCAGATATTGTCGGTCAGCACCGCCTCCGGCTCCACGATCGACAGAAGCGTGTGCACCGCCTGCGCGCGGGCGCTGATGCGGCCGTCCAGCTCGCCCACCGCGACGGCGGCGCGGTTGCCATAGAGGATCTGCCCCGGGCCGATCCAGTCCGCGCCGAAGTTCACGAAGCAGCCCAGCGTCCGCTCCGCCCCGATCCGCTCGGCGATCACCCGTTCGTTCAGCCCGTTCTGGGCCGAGACGACGTAGCCCGTCTCCGAAAGGTGCGGCAGAAGCTGTTCAAGCGCGCCCGCCGTGTGATGCGCCTTCACCGCAAGCACGATGCGGTCGAAGATGCCGGTGAGCTCCCCGGGGGTGGAGGCGGGCAGGACCTGCGTGAACTCCTCCACCGGGCCCTCGATCCTCAATCCGGAGGTGCGCATCGCCTCGACGTGGTCGGCCACGATGTCCACCATGTGCACCGCGTGCCCGGCCCGCGCCAGGTACGCCCCGATGACGCCGCCGATGGCGCCCGCGCCCCAGATCAGCGTGGTCATGACCAGTCGCCCTCCAGAAGCGCGCGGGTCTCCTCCACCGCGACGGACCACAGCCGGTCGGTGTCCGCGTCGGGCTTTTGATAAACGCCGCCGTAGTTGCCGTCGCCGATCAGCTCGCGCACCCCGGCAGCGTTGCGGTCGCGCAGCTTGTCGAAGGGCACGAAGGGCTTCTGTTCCTCGGGCATGTCGCGCCCGGGCAGCCGCGTCCACGGGAAGTTCTCCATCCAGCTGGCATGGCTCGCCACCGGGTCGATCTCCTGTACGCAGGCCCAGGTCTTCGGCGCGCGCCACCAGTCGTGAAAGCGGCAGCGGGCGCCCTCGTTGGCCTCCATCCACTCCATCGTGACCGGCTGCACCGGGCTGTTGCCGCCATGGCCGTTCACGATCAGCACCCGGCGGAACCCGGTCTTGTAGAGCGAATCGAGGATGTCGCGGACCAGCGCCGCGTAGGTCGTCAGCCGCAGCGACACGCTGCCCGGAAAGCCCATGAAGTACGGCGTCAGCCCGTAAGGCACCGCCGGGAACACCGGCACGCCCAGCGGTTCCGCCGCATCCGCGCCGACCTTCTCCGACAGGATCGAATCCACCGACAGCGACAGGTAGGCGTGCTGTTCCGTCGAGCCGAGCGGCAGCACGCAGCGGTCGTCGCTTTCGAGGTAGCGTTCCACCTCGAACCAGTTGGCTTCGGATATTCTCATGTAACGGCGTCCTTTTCCTGTTGCGCGACCCGGGCGGCCTCGATGGCGGGCAGCAGGTCACGGCGCATAGACTGGTTGTCCGGCGTGTGCCGGTACTCGAAGGCGGTCTGCCCGTCCCTGATGCGGTCCAGCAGGTACTCTGCCCCGGTGGCGTAGATCAGCACGTCCGCCGCGGCGATGGCGGCCTCGGCCCCCTCCTCGCCGCGCACCGCCATGGACAGGTCCGAGACATGCGGCGCGAACCGCATGATCCCCGCCTTCATGATGGTGAGGAACGACGGGAAGTAGGTGTAGCCGACGACCCGCGCCTCCGTCGGGATGGAGGCCAGCGCGACGCGCGTCGCCTCGTTCGGGATCAGGGTCAGGTCGACGATGTCGAGCTCGGGAAACAGCGGCTGGACCTGCGTGCGCAGCGTGCGCGGCGCGACGATCAGGTCCACGTCCTCCGGCGGGCGTGCGGTGATCTCCGAGAGGGTCGCGGCGCGGATCGTGTCGCCGTCCGGCAGCACCGGGCGGATCGCGGCGGCATAGGCCTCTGTCGCGTCGTGGAAGTTGCCGACCAGCAGCAGGCGCATCGGCAGGCGCGGGTCGGGCTGTGCGATGGCAATCCGCATGGACAGCTCCGCCGGGCCGATCCCGCATTGCCGGCCAAGGCGCACCAGCTCGGCGATCTTGCGGTCCAGCAGCCGAAGCTGCGCACCGCCCGCCCGTGCCGGACCGTTGCCGCTGACGAAGGTGCCGGAGCCGACGCGCGCCTCGATATGGCCCGCCTCCTGCAGCGCGGTATAGACGCCGTTGACCGTCACAGGGGACAGCCCGCAGCGCGCCGCCATCGCCCGGACAGAGGGCAGACGGGCATTGGCCGGCAGCTCGCCACTGGCGATGCCGAACTCGATGGCCCCGCGCAACTGCACCGAAACCGAGACGGAACTGCTCCGGTCGATCGCTCTCGCGATTCGATCCAGCGCCTGCTCCATTTGCACCTGTGTTTCACTCATACTGTAACATTTGCCGAAAACACCGGCTCTGCCAAGCGAAAATATCGCGCCCAATATGTAGGCAGACCGGGCATTTCAACGATTTGCACCGCTGGAGTGTTACAGAACACTCTTGACCGATTCGAAAATCCCGCCGTAGTGTTTCACCATAATGTAACACAGGGAGTGACCAAATGAACATCCGCAGACTACGCTGCGCCACCGCGGCGCTGGCCCTTCTGGCCGCCGTTCCCGCGATGGCCGAAGACCTGGTGATCGGCCTCCGCGCCGGGCCGGATTCCATCGACCCGCACTGGTCCACCCTGGGCAGCCAGGCCGAGGCCCTGCGCCACATCTACGACACGCTGGTCGACGTGGACGCCAAGCTGCAGCTGAAGCCCGGCCTCGCCGTCTCGTGGGAGCCCATCGACGACACCACCTGGGAGTTCAAGCTGCGCGAAGGCGTGAAATTCCATGACGGCACCGACTTCACCGCCGAGGACGTGAAGTTCTCCATCGAGCGCATTCCGGTCGTGACCGGCCCGATGCCGATGACGCTCTACACCAAGTACGTGGACAGCGTCGAAGTGGTGGACGACTACACCCTGCACATCAAGACCAAGGGCATCGCCCCCGCCCTGCCGAACGACTTCACCCGCCTCTTCGTGGTGCCGTCCGAGACCGGCATGGAAGCGGGCAACGAGGAGTTCAACTCCGGCGAGAAGGCCATCGGCACCGGCCCCTTCACCTTCGTCAGCTGGGAGCCGAAGGGCGACCTCGTGCTCGAGAAGTTCGACGGCTGGTGGGGCGGCGAAGTGGCGTGGGACAACGTGACCCGCAAGGAGATCCCCGACGACGCGGCCCGCGTGGCGGCCCTGCGTTCGGGCGAGGTCGACCTGATCAACTACGTGCCGGCCTCAGACTACCTCGCGATGCAGAACGACTCCGACCTCGAAACCTTCGTGTCGGATTCCATCTACATCCTCAACGTCCAGCCCAGCCAGGCAGAGCCCCTGCCCCAGAAGGTCAAGGTCAACGGCGAGGAGATCGACGAGAACCCGCTGAAGGACGCCCGCGTCCGCAAGGCGCTCGACCTCGCAATCAACCGCGAAGTGCTGGTCAACGTCGTGCTCGAAGGTCTCGGCACGCCGGCCAACCAGCTCATGCCCGAGGGCTTCTTCGGCTACACCGACAAGATCGGCGCCAAGGAGTACGACATCGAGCAGGCCAAGGCCCTGCTGGCCGAAGCGGGCTACCCGGACGGGTTCGAGATCGACTTCACCTGCACCAACAACCGCGTGCCCGGCGATGCCGTGGTCTGCGAGGCGCTGGCGCAGATGTGGTCCCGGCTGGGTCTGAAGGTGAACGCGCAGGCGCTGAACGGCACCGTCTTCTTCCCCGCCGCAGCGCGCAAGGAATACTCCATGGCGATGTCCGCCTGGGGCACCCTGACGGGCGAGGCCGCCTATACCTACGGCGCGATGATCCGCACCCCGGATGCCGACAAGGGCTTCGGCAACTTCAACCGGACGGACTACTCCAACCCCGAGTTCGACAAGGTCTTCGACGAGGGCGCGCAGACGCTTGACGCAGACAAGCGCCGCACGCTCTATGAAGAGGCGTCCTTCATCGCGATGGACGACCGCGCGCTGATCCCCACGGTGATCCTGCAGACGGTCTGGGCCGCGGATGACGCCACCCTGACCTTCTCGCCCCGCGTCGACCAGGAAACCCGCGCCTACGAGATCACTCCGGCGCAATAACCCCGCGGGCCGGGTCCGCCCGGCCTTCACTCCGTACCGGCGCCGCTGCCACTCGCGGCGCCGGTCCTCTCTCCGCCAGAAAGGAACCCGATGCTCGGATACCTCGTCCAACGGCTGGCGCAGGCAGTGATCGTGGTCTTTGCCATGTCGATCATCGTCTTCGTGGGCGTCTACGCCATCGGCAACCCGATCGACGTGCTGATCGACCCGGGCGCCACGCAGGAAATCCGCGCCAAGCTGATCGCCCAGTACGGGCTGGATCAGCCGCTCTGGCGGCAATACCTGACCTTCCTCGGCAATGTCGCGCAGGGCGACATGGGCACGTCGATGGTCTACAACATCCCCGTCGTCGACCTCGTGTTCTCGCGCCTTCCCGCGACGCTGGAACTGGTCTTCGTCTCGGTCTGCATCGCGACCTTCATCGGCATTCCCGCCGGGCTTTACGCCGGCTACCGCCCCGACAGCGTGGCCGCCAAGGCGATCATGGCGCTCTCGGTGCTGGGCTTTTCCGTCCCGACCTTCTGGATCGGGATGCTGCTCATCATGACCTTCGCGGTCAACCTCGGCATCCTGCCGTCCGGCGGCCGCGGCGACGTGGGCAGCTTCCTCGGCATCCCGACCTCGCTGGCCACCGCCGACGGCTGGAGCCACGTCATCATGCCCGCGCTGAACCTCTCGCTGTTCAAGATGGGCCTGATGATCCGCCTGACCCGCGCCGGCATGGTGGAGGCGATGCGCACCGATTACGTCCGCTTCGCCCGCGCCCAGGGGCTGACCGACCGGCAGATCATCTTCTCCCACGTGCTGCGCAACATCTCGATCCCGATCGTCACGGTCTTCGGCCTCGAACTCGGCTCCACCCTCGCCTTCGCCGTGGTGACGGAGAGCGTCTTCACCTGGCCCGGCGTGGGCAAGCTGATCATCGACTCGATCCTGCAGCTCGACCGGCCGGTGATGGTGACGTACCTCGTGCTGGTGGTGATCCTCTTCGTGCTCATCAACCTGACCGTTGACCTGATCTATGCGCGGCTCGATCCCCGCGTCCGCCTGAAAGGGGGCGCATGATGGCCGGCACCACAGCAGAGCGCGATACCCTCACACCCGAAGGCAACGTGGCGGCCACCCCCGCCGCTGCCCCCCTCGCCACGCGCGCCTCGCGCCTGCGCGACTTCTGGTCGGACTTCCGCCGCTCGCCCGTCGCGGTGATCTCGCTGGTGGTCATCGTCCTCCTGGCGGTCCTCAGCTTCGGCGCGCCCTGGGTCACACCTCAGAACCCCTACGACATGGCGGCGCTCGACTGGATGGACGCCTTCCTGCGCCCCGGCACCGAAGGCTCGGGCGGCTACGTGCACATCCTCGGTACCGACAACGCGGGCCGCGACATGCTGTCGGCGATCCTCTACGGGCTGCGCACCTCCTTCGTGATCGGCCTCAGCGCCGGGGCGCTGGCCCTGTTGGTGGGCATCACCGTCGGACTGACGGCGGCCTATTTCGGCGGGCGTCTGGAAAGCCTGCTGATGCGGATCGTCGACCTGCAACTGTCGATGCCCGCGATCCTGCTGGCGCTGGTGCTGGTGGCGATGCTGGGACAGGGCGTGGCCCAGATCATCCTCGCGCTTGTCGTGGCGCAATACGCCTACTTCGCCCGCACCGCCCACGGCGCGGCCACGGTGGAACGCGGCAAGGACTACATCGAGGCCGCGCGCTCCACCCCTCTGCCCGCCCGCCGCGTGCTGTTCCGCCACCTCCTGCCGAACGTGCTGCCGCCGCTGATCGTGGTCGCCACCGTGCAGGTCGCCTCTGCCATCGCGCTGGAGGCCACGCTCAGCTTCCTCGGCGTGGGCCTGCCGCTGACCGAGCCCTCGCTCGGCTCGCTGATCTCGAACGGGTTCAAGTACATCCACACGGACCGCACATGGCTGTCCATCTATCCGGGGATCTTCCTGATGATCACTGTCGTCGCCATCAACCTCGTCGGAGACCAGGTGCGCCACGTCCTCGACCCGAGGAACCAGCGATGACCGCCGCGCTGGCCGTCCGGGGCCTGACCACCCGGTTCGACACGCGCAAGGGCCCGGTGACGGCGGTGAACGACGTGAGCTTCTCGGTCGAGCCGGGCCGCATCATGGGCCTCGTCGGCGAAAGCGGATCGGGCAAGAGCGTCACGGGCTTCTCCGTCCTGGGCCTGATCGACGCGCCGGGGCAGATCACCGGTGGCGAGGTGCTGGTGGACGGCACCGACCTGCGCAAGCTCTCGCCCGATGCGCTGCGCCGGATGCGGGGCAAGCATGTCGCCATGGTCTTTCAGGACCCGATGATGACGCTGAACCCGGTGCTGCGCGTAGGCGACCAGATGGCCATGGCCGTGCGCGTGCACGACCGCGTGTCAAAGGCCGCCGCGTGGGACCGGGCCCGGCAGGCGCTGGAAACCGTGGGCATCCCCTCCCCCGCCGAACGCCTGCGCGCCTATCCGCACCAGCTTTCGGGCGGGATGCGCCAGCGCGTCGCCATCGCCACCGCGCTGCTGCACGGCCCCTCCGTCATTATCGCCGATGAACCCACCACCGCGCTCGACGTCTCCATCCAGGGGCAGATCCTGGCTGAGGTGCGCCGGCTCGCCGACGAGACCGGCACCGCCATCGTCTGGGTCACGCACGACCTTGCCGTGGTGTCCTCGCTCGCCGACGACATCTGCGTGATGTACGCGGGCCGGATCGTCGAGAGCGGCAGCGCCGAAGAGGTCCTCTCGCGCCCGCGCCACCCCTACACCCGCGGCCTGATCGAAAGCGTGCCCTCGCTGCACGAACCCGGCCAGCCGCTGCCGCAGATCCCCGGCGCCACGCCGCAGCTGGTGAACCTGCCTACGGGCTGTGCCTTCCGCCCGCGCTGCCCCCGTGCCACCGCCGCCTGCGCGGCCGAACCGCCCCGGTCCGGCGACACCCACTTCGCCCTGTGCCACCACCCGATGACGGAGGGCATCGCATGAGCCTGCTCACCATCTCCGGCGCGTCCAAGCGCTTCAGCCGCACGCCCGGCCTGATCGAACGCTTCGCCGACCGGCTGACCGGGCAGGACAGCTCGGCCACCGTGCACGCCCTGTCGGACATCGACCTGACCGTGGAACGCGGCGAGGTGCTGGGCCTCGTCGGTGAATCCGGCTGCGGCAAGTCCACGCTGGGGCGGCTGGTCTCCGGCATCTACGCCCCCTCGGACGGCGCGATCCGGCTCGACGGCGAACCCGTCGCCACATGGCGGCGCGGCACGGTGAAAAAGACCACGACCCGCGTGCAGATGATCCACCAGGACCCCTTCGCCAGCCTCGACCCGCGGATGCGGGTGGGCGAGACGATCTCCGAAGGGCCGCGCCTGCACGGCATCTGGACCGCGTCCGAGGCCCCTGCCCGCGTGCGCGCCCTTCTGGAACAGGTGGGACTGGAAGGCGCCTATGCCGACCGGCTGCCGCACCAGTTCTCCGGCGGTCAGCGGCAGCGTATCGCCATCGCCCGCGCCCTCGCCATGGAGCCGGACCTCCTCGTGCTGGACGAGGCCGTCGCCTCCCTCGACGTGTCGATCCAGGCGCAGGTGCTCAACCTCTTCATGGACCTGCGCAAGCGCATGGACCTGACGGCGATCTTCATCAGCCACGACCTGTCCGTCGTCCGCCACGTCTGCGACCGGGTGGCGATCATGTACCTCGGCCGCGTGGTGGAGCTTGCCCCCGCCGCCGACCTCTACGCAGCGCCGCAGCACCCCTACACGAAGGCGCTTCTCGCCTCCGTTCCGACGCTCGGCACGGGCCGCGCCGACTTCCAGCCGATCAAGGGGGAAATCCCCTCGCCGCTGTCGCCGCCCCCCGGCTGCGCCTTCCACCCGCGCTGCCCCTTCGCCGGGCCGCGCTGCAAGGCGGAGGTGCCGCGCCTCGGCAAGACCCTCACCGGGCAGGTTGCCTGTCACCTGAACGACGGCGGCACCGGACAGGAGGCCGCGGCATGACCGCTTTCGCCACCCGGGTCGGCCGGATCAACGACCTCCTGTGCAGCGTCAACCTCCTGCAGTGGGACGCCCGCGTGACCATGCCTTCGGGCGGGGCGGGGACGCGCGGCCAGCAGATCGCCACGCTCAAGGGTCTTGCGCGCGAAATGATCCTCGACCCCGCCATGCGCGACGCCGCCGAGGCCGCGCTGCTGGATGCCGCAACCGAGGCCGACCGCCGCGCCGCGCAGGCCGTGCTGGACGCCCGCGACTTTCACGCCGCGATCCCGGCCCGGCTGCTGCAGGCACAGGCGGAACAGGGCGCGCCCGCCGGAAAGGCATGGGCGGAGGCGCGGCGCACCGCGGACTTCGCGCTCTTCCGGCCCTACCTCGAACAGGCGGTCGACCTTGCCCGCGAACAGGCAGAGGCGCTGGGGTACGAAGATCACCCCTATGACGCCATGGCCGACCTCTACGAGCCCGGGGAAACCGCCGCCTCGCTCGCCGCGCTCTTCGATACCCTGCGCGCCGGCATCCTGCCGCTGCTCGACACGGTCCGGGGCCGCCCCGCCCCGCGCCGCGACTTCCTGTTCCGCAGCTTCGACGTGGCCACCCAGCAACGGGTCTGCCACGGCTTCGCCGAAACCATGGGCTACGACTTCGACCGCGGCAGGCTCGACACCACCGTGCATCCGTTCGAGGTCAGCATGACCCGGAACGACGTGCGCATCACCTCGCGCTGGCGGCCCGACTACCTGCCCATGGCGCTTTTCGGGACGCTGCACGAAACCGGCCACGCGCTCTACGAACAGGGCATCGACCCGGCCTTTACCCGCGGCGTGCACGCCACCGACCTGCGGCTCCTCTACGCCGTGGGCGGCACCTCCTTCGGGATGCATGAAAGCCAGTCGCGGCTGATCGAGAACCACGTGGGCCGCTCCGCCGCCTTCTGGGACCGGCACTTCGGCACCCTGCGCGACGCCTTCCCCGATCAGCTCGGCGACGTGACGGTCGAGGAGTGGCTGGCCGCGATCCACCACGCCCAGCCCGGCCTGACGCGCGTCGAATCGGACGAACTGACCTACGACCTGCACATCATGCTCCGCGTCCGGATCGAGATGGCGCTGATGGACGGCTCGCTGAAGGCCGCCGACGTGCCGGAGGCCTGGAACACCGCCATGCGCGAGGATCTTGGGCTGGAGGTGCCGGACGACGGCGCGGGCTGCCTGCAGGACGTGCACTGGTCCTCGGGCTATTTCGGGTCCTTCCCGACCTACACCATCGGCAATGTCACCGCCGCGACGCTCTTTGCGCAGATCCGGGCGGACGACACCGTGGGGCCCGCGCTCGACCGCGCCGACTACGGCCCGCTGCGCGCCGCACTGGCGGACCGCGTCTGGCACCACGGACGGTCGCGCACGCGGGCAGAGATGACGGGCGGCCCGACCGATCCCTCGGCCTACCTCGCGCATCTGGGGGACAGGTACGCCTGACCCCCTGCCCGCGTTAGGACAGCCGGCCCCGGGTCCAGGGTTCGGCCCCCGCCGCGTCGACGAAGATACGGTAGACCGTGCTGGTGGCGGTGATGAACAACCGCCGCCCGTCCGAGCCGCCGAAACACAGGTTCGACACCACCTCCGGCACGAGGATCTTGCCCAGAAGCGTGCCGTCCGGCGCAAAGCAATGCACCCCGTCCGCCGCCGAGGACCACAGGTTGCCCGAGGTGTCGCAGCGGATGCCGTCCGGCAGCCCGGTGTCGATGGTCGCAAACACCCCCCGGTCGGTCAGCCTGCCGCCCTCCACCGCGAACTGCCGGATCACCGGCGCCACGCGGTCGTCATGGCTCGACCCGCTTTCGGCGATGTAGAGCGTGCGCTCGTCGGGCGAAAAGCACAGACCGTTCGGCTGCGTGAAGTCCGACACCGCCACCGTCAGCGCACCCTCCGGCGACAGCCGGTAGACGTTGCGCGCCGCCTGCTCCGGCTCTGCCCGGTAGCCCTCGAAGTCCGAGATGATGCCGTAGGTCGGATCGGTGAACCACACCGTGCCGTCGCTGCCCACCACCACGTCGTTGGGCGAATTGAGCCGCCTGCCCTCGAAGCTGTCCGCCAGCACCGTCAGGGTGCCGTCATGCTCGGTGCGCACCACGTCGCGCGCGCCGTGACGGCAGCCGATCAGCCGCCCCTGCCGGTCGCGCGTGTTGCCGTTGTTGAAGCCGCTCTCGCCCCGGTAGAGCGTCACGCCCGTGGCCTCGGACCACATCATGATCCGCCGCGACGGGATGTCGGAGAACAGCAGGCAGTCGCGGTCCCCGAACCACACCGGCCCTTCGGTCCAGGTGAAGCCCTCGGCGATCTTCTCCAGCTTGCCCATCGGGTGCACGAGCCCCCGGAACCGGTCGTCCAGGGTCTCGATATGCGGGGGAAAGGTGATCATGGGCGGGTCCTCCGGGCACTGGCGGCAATGACGATGGCAATGATGATGGCGCCGGTCATGACGTTGCGCACGCCCGCCCCCGCGCCGTAACTGTTGAGCATCGAGACCACAAGGAACATGAAGAGCGCGGCCCCGAGGACACCCGGCACGTTGGAATTGCCCCCGGCGATGGAGCTGCCGCCGATCACCACCACGGCGATGGACATCAGCAGGTACTCCGCCCCCATGTTCAGCGCCGCGCCGCCGGAAAAGCTCGACAGCAGGTAGCCCGCCAGCGCGGCAAAGACCGCGACGGCCAGGTAGGTCGCCGCCCGGACCGCCTGTACCGGCACGCCCGCCAGCCGCGCCGCGCGCAGGTTCTGGCCCGACGCCAGAAGCCACCGGCCCCAGACCGACCGTTCAAGCAGCACCCATGTGACCACGGCCAGCAGCAGCGCCACCCAGGCCACGTTCGGCACGCCCAGCAGGCGCCCCGTGGCAAAGTCGGCCAGCCCTTCGGGCGGCTTGATGCGCAGGCCCCGGTTCGACCAGATGGCGAGCGACTGGTAGATCAGCGAGGCGGCGAGCGTGGCGATGATCGGCGGCAGCCGCAGCAGGAAGATCAGCGCGAAGTTGGCAAGCCCCACGCCAAGGCCCGTGGCCAGCGCCACCGCCAGACCCAGCCACGCGGTGCCCGGATCGCTGCCCATCACCTTCAGCGCCAGCGTGCCCGCCAGCGTCATGGTGGCCGGGATCGACAGGTCGACGTTGCCCGGCCCCAGCGTGATGACCAGCATCTGCCCCAGCCCCACGATGGCGGCGAAGGCGCCAAAGCTCATGGCGGCATAGGCCAGTTCCCCTGCCCCGCGGCCCGAGGTCAGCCCCAGCGTCGCAGCAAAGGCCAGTGCGGCCGCCAGCCACGCCCAAAGCCACGGTTTCACGTTCATGTTCAGGTTCATGCCGCAGCCCCCCGCCGCGAGAACAGCAGCCGTGCGGTCAGGACAAGGATCAGGATCGCGCCCTGCGCGCCGATCTGCCAGTCCGGCGACAGCCGCAGGAAGGACAGGAAGGAGGCCGCGAGCGTCAGCGTCAGCGCACCGATCACCGCGCCCACCGGGCTCACCTTGCCGCCGATGAACTCACCGCCGCCCAGGATCACGCCCGCGATGCTCAGAAGCGTGTAGCGCAGCGCGATATTGGCATCGGCGGAGGTCGTCAGCCCGACCAGCGCCATGCCGGCAAGCACGCCGAACAGCCCGGCAAGCCCGTAGGCCGTGGCCTTCAGCAGGGTGACGTTCCACCCGGCACGGGCGACCGACCGGGCGTTGCCGCCAAGCCCGCGCAGCACCGTGCCAAGGCCGGAGCGCATGACCATCAGATGCGTCACGACAGCGATCAGGATGGCAGCCACCACGGCCATGGGCATCAGCGGCGGCTTCACCGTCATCAGCGTCCTCAGCCAGCCCGGCGCGGCCCCGCCCGGCGTCGGCAGGATGAACAGCGCCAGCCCGCCCCAGACAAAGGACATGCCCAGCGTCACCACGATGGCGGGCAGTTCCAGCACGTGGATCACCGCCCCCATCGCCGCATAGGACAGCACCAGCAGCATGAGGATCAGCACCCCGGTCAGCGGCGCGTCGTTCAGCCATGTGGCGGTCACGCAGGCCACGAGGCTCACGAAGGCGCCAAGGCTCAGATCGATGTCGTTCACCATGATGATCATCATCTGCGCGATGGTCGCCAGCGCGATCGGCACCGCCAGGTTGAACAGCAGGTTCAGGCCGAAGTAGCTCATCGCCCTCGGCTGCATCCAGAAGGTCAGCGCCAGCAGCACGGCCAGCGACACGACCGGCAAAAGGATCCGGTAACGCTGTGGCATCAGGACGCCTCCTGCATTTCGAAGGACGCCTCGAGGATGCGCTCCTCGGTGATCTGGTCGCCGGTCAGCTCGGCGCTGATCCGTCCGTCCCGGAAGACGAAGACGCGGTCGCACTGGCAGACCTCTTCGGTCTCGGTCGAATACCACAGGAAGGTGCGGCCCTTCGCGGCCTCGGCGCGGACCATGGCATAGACGTCCTGCTTCGTGCCCACGTCGACACCGCGCATGGGATCGTCCATCACCACCACCTCCGCGTCGGAGGCCAGCGCGCGGGCGAACAGCACCTTCTGCTGGTTGCCGCCCGACAGCGACAGGATCGGGTTCGTCAGGTCGTCGGTACGGATGCCGATGCGCCGCTGCCAGTCCTCCGCCAGCGCGCGTTCGGCGCCACGGTTCACCAGCCCCCGCCGCGCGTCGCGCTGCAGCACGGAAATCGAGATGTTGCGCAGGATCGACCACAAGGGCAGCACGCCGTCGCGCGCCCGGTCGCCCGCGACGAACACGGCCTTCGAGGCCCGGCCCGCCCGCCAGTCCGAGGACTGCGACAGGTACAGCCGCGCCAGCGCCGCCGCCTGCCCGTGCCCCGCGAGGCCCGACAGCCCCACGACCTCGCCGCGGCGCGCTTCCAGCCCCTCGGGCGTGCGGATCACCACATCGCCCGGAGCCGACCGCGCCGCCTGCTGGGCGACCGCCTCTGTGGCGACGTGGCCCATGGCATCCACCAGCCCGGCGCGCGTGAATTCCGCCGCGGGCCTGTCCGCCACGACACGGCCGTCCTTCAGCACGACGATGCGGCTCGCCACGGCAAAGATCTCGCCCAGCATGTGGCTGATGAAGATCACCGCCCCGCCCGCCGCGCAGAAGCCCTTCACGTGGTCCAGCAACTGCCGCGCGATGCCCTCGTCCAGCGACGAGGTCGGCTCGTCCAGGATCACCAGCCGCGCCTCACCGCCGCGCGGGGCAAAGCCGATGGCGATCTCCACCATCTGCCGCTCCGCGATGCTCAGCCGGTCGACCTCCGCGTCGGCGTCGATGCCATGGCCGGGAAACACCCTGTCGAGGCTGGCGAGGATCTCCGCCCGCGCCTGCCGCCGCCACGCGAGGCCCTTCAGCCCGGGATGCGACACCCGCAGGTTCTCCGCCACCGTCAGGTTCGGACAGAGCGACAGCTCCTGAAAGACCGAGCGGACGCCCTCCGTCCCGGACGGAAACGCCACCTCGCCGGAACTCGGCCCGAAGGTGCCGTTGATCAGGTTCACCAGCGTCGACTTGCCCGCGCCGTTGTGCCCCACGAGCCCGAGGCAATCCCCCGGACCGACCCGCAGGCTGACCCCGTCGAGGGCCCGCACCGGGCCGAAATGTTTCGCCGCCTGCGTCAGCGCGACGACAGGCGTATGGTCTTGGTCGGTCATCCGGTCCCCATGTCAGGACGTGCCGGGAAACGCGCCCCGCCCCCGCCGGACGGCGGTGCGGGGCGCGCATGCCCTTACGTCACTTTGCTTCGGAAATCACCGCCTGCGCGTCTTCCAGCGTGTAGCTGACGTTCGCCACAGAGCCCTCGGGCGTGGTTTCCAGCGCGCTGTCCAGATCGTCCTGCGTGATCTTCAGGAACGGCACGGTCAGGTCCTTCGGCACCTCTTCGCCCGCAAGGATCTGCTGCGCCACCCAGAACGCCAGCGAGGCGACGCCCGGCGCGATCGACAGCGACAGCGTCTCGTAGCCGTTGGCGTCGCGCTGCTCGGCCCACCACTTCAGCTCGTCCTGGCGGTTGCCCAGCACGATCAGCGGCGTATCGCGGCCCGCGGCCTCGAAGGCCTGCGCCGCGCCGTAGCCGTCGCCGCCCTGCGTCACCACGCCCACGATCTCGGGCAGCGAGGGCAGGATACCCGCAACCGCCTTCTGCGCCACGTCCTGCGCCCAGTCCCCATGAACCGAACCGACGATCTCGAACTGGTCGTGTTCCGCCACACCTTCGTGGATGCCCTTGGAAATCTCGTCATCGACGAAGACACCGGCTAGGCCGCGGATCTCCAGCAGGTTGCCGCCATCGGGCAGACGGCCGGCGAGGTAATCGACCTCTTCCTTGCCCATCGCCGCGAAATCCACCGCGATCCGCCAGGCGCAGGGCTCCGTCACGATCCCGTCAAAGCTGACCACGATCAGACCGGCACCGCAGGCCTCGGCAACCGCGCCGTTCAGGGCGGTCGGCGATGCCGCGTTCAGCACGATGGCGTCGTAGCCTTGCAGGATCATGTTCTGGATCTGCGCGGCCTGCTCGGTGGCCTGGTTCTCGGATGTGGTGAAGGCATCCGCCGCCGCCACGACGCCATCGGCCACGGCGGCCTCGGCTGTCTCCTCGAAGGTCTGCAGCATGGCCTGCCGCCACGAGTTGCCCGCGTAGTTGTTGGACAGCGCGATGCGCTTGTCCGAGGTGTCCGCCAGATGGCTTTCCGCATGTGCCGCGCCAGCCAGTAGGGCCAGCGTCGCCGCGCCCGTCAGAAACGTCTTCATGAATTTTCCTCCCTGTGCGTGTGCCGCACTACCTTTGACCGCCCGGTTCTCTCCACCCGGCCGGCGAGGGGAATGGTGGCCATACCCACCGCCCCTGTAAAGGCTGTCGCCCGCAGACCTGTTGCGGGAACCCGCAACGAACTTGCGGGTTCGGGTGTTCCATTTCCCCCGCAACGGGGGCAGACTTGCGGAACCGCGCAAGGCAGCGCCATTACGCGCCGCGCGGACAAGGGAGGACACATGGCCGACACCCTCGGCGAACCGCGCACCGGCGTGGCGCTGCTCGACATCGCGCGGCGGCTTACCGGCGTGACGGACATCACCGGCGCGCTCGGGGCCGTGGCCGGTGACATCGCCGCGCTGATCCCCTTCACGCATTGCGACATCTGCCTGCTGGACCGCCCCGGCTGGGTGGTCAGCCACGAGGTCGGCATCCGCACCCGCTGGTCCCGCGCCTCGGGCCGGATCGACCACGCGCCGATCCGCGACCTGCTGCTTGGCCAGTGCGAGGTCATGCTGACCGAGGACGCCACGCAGGACCCGCGCTACACCTTCCCCGGCGCCACCTGCGAGCCGATCCTGAACCACAAGCTGCGCGCCCGGGTGAACGTGCTGATGCGCGTCCGCGGCGAGATCATCGGCACGCTGAACCTCTCGCATTCGACCCGCGGGCTCTATGACGCGCAGACGGTCGCGCTGGCGCAGCAGATCGCCGATGTGCTCTCGCCGTGGTTCCACATCCTTCACCGCTCGGACCGGGCGCGGCGCCTGCCCCGCTCCGCCACCGGGGACGAGGGGCTGCGCCGCGGCGCGCTGGAACTGACCCGCGCGCTCGAGGCAGAGCGCCAGCGCGTCGGCATGGACCTGCACGACCAGACGCTGGCCGACCTGTCCCGCCTCCTGCGCGAGGCGACAGGCGACCGCCCCCTGCCCCGCGACGTGCTGGCCTCGCGGCTCCGGCAGACAATCGACGACCTGCGCCGGATCATCGACACCGCCGTGCCCACCCTGCTGGAACTGTTCGGCTTCGCCCATGCCGTCCGCGTCCACCTGGAACGCGCCTCGGGCGAGTCCGGGACGCAACTTGAGGTTGACGACCTGACGGACGGGGTGCCGGACGCGCTCGACCCCACCGTGCGCACCGCGCTGTTCCACATCACGCAGGAAGCGATCAACAACGCCACCCGCCACGCCGGGGCAAGCCGGATATCCGTCACGGTCGAGCATCCGGCCCCTGCCCTGCTGACAATCACTGTGCGTGACGACGGCTGCGGCATACCCGCCGCGCCCGCCCGCCAGTCCGGCCTCATGCACATGCGCACCCGGGCGCGGCTGATCTCGGCCGGGCTGGACATCGAGGCCGATCATGGCACCGTCGTCCGCGTCACTCTGAGGACCGGGCCATGAGGGTCCTGCTTGTCGAGGACGACCAGTTCCACGCCTCCTACATGGAGGACGTGCTGGCCGAGACCCTCCCCGAAGTGACCGAAATCTTCCACGCGGTGAACGGAGAGGAGGCCGAGCACGAGGCCCGCGCCCTGGCCATCGACGCCGTGGTCATGGACCTGCGCATGTCCCGCCGCAACGGGATCGAGGCGGCCCGCACCCTCTGGACCGAACGGCCCGAGACACGCATCCTCTTCTGGTCGAACTACGCGGACGAGGCCTACCTGCGCGGCATTGCAGCCATCGTGCCGGAGGACAGCGCCTACGGCTACCTGCTGAAGACCGCGCCCCGCGACCGGCTGAAGCTGGCCCTGCGCGCCGTGCTGGTCGAGGGCCAGATCATGGTCGACCGGGAAATCCACCGGCTGCAACGCCGCGCCGCCTCTCCCCGGAACACGCTCGACGACAGCGAATTTGCGGTTCTTCTGGACCTCGCCATAGGTCTTCAGGACCGCATCATCGCCGAACGCCGCGGCATGTCCCTGCGCACCGTGCAGAACCGCCTCTTGTCGCTTTACGAGAAGCTGGGCGTGGACGACGAGGCCTCTGACGACATGCCGCTGAACAAACGGGTGCGGGCGCTGAACCGTGCGCTGGTGACACGAACCCTCAACATCGAGACGCTGGAAACCGCACAGCGCGATTTCGAACGCTGGCAACAGGGGCGCGACCGCCGCTGACATGGGGCACAGGTGGGCGCCATGGAAATTGTCAGCTGACAATTCAGCCGGAGGCGCGCCGGTGTCATCCGAAATTGTCAGCTGACAATCGGGCGCCGCTCGCGGCCTTCAGCATCCCGCCAAGGTTCAGCAGACCCCGGTCCGCCCGCTGGCACAGCGCCCTCAGATAGGCCCCCGGTTTCCGGATCCTGTCCATCGTCTCCAGCATGCAGAGCAGCACCGTCGTGGCACGCTCCGCGCCCATCCTCTGCCGTGCTTCGGCAAAGACTTGGGTGTCTATGCCCATCATCGGATGCAACCGCTCCGCCACGGAGACCAGCGTCGGCCAGTCCGGGTTCCGCGTTGGAAAGAAGCTCTGGTATTCATGGCAACTGTCCAGCACCTCCGACAGGGCAGGCGTCTCGTCACTGTCGCGGATGTCCACGGAAGATACAGATTCGGATTGATCTGTAGTCTGTATGTGCCGCTCATTCCGGCTGTCGCTGGCGCTCATTCCGGCTGCGGGCAGGGCGGTTGTCAGCCGGTTGTCCAGGGCGTGCGCAAGCGCCTCCAGCTCTTCCACGGGCAGCTTGCGGCGCTGGCAGAGGCGGGCGTCCTCGATCAGCGGGTCGGCCGCGTCGCAGCCGTCCTCCAGCAGCCGTTGCCGGGTGGCGGCGATCCGGGCGCGCAAGGCGTCCGCCTGGCCGCGACGGGCCAGCGCGCGGTCGGCGGCGGCCTGCAGCGCCTCTGCATAGCGGGCGAGGGGGCTCAGGTCGAAACCGAAGGCCACACCGCCGAACCGCGCGAACCTCTTGCGGTTGGCGCTGTCGTGGCGGTCCACCAGCCCGGAGCGGACCAGCGTCGCAAGGTGCCGGCGCAGGGTGCTTTCCGGCATCCCATTGAGCCGCTCCGCCAGCACGCGGTTCGACGGATAGACCACCCCGGCGCCGCGATCGGCGGGCAGGGCGCGGTCGGGGAAGAAGGTCAGGAGCGCGCGCAGCACACCCAGTGTCCGGTGATTGAGGCCGAAGTCCTCGGCGGCATGGGTCAGCGCGTCGAGGATGACCCACTTGTCGGCGGGCGCAGGGCCGGCCTCCGGGCACATCCCGACAGGCTGCCCAAATCGGATTCGGGACAGTTCCGTCATTTTCAGTTCACGAAAGACAAAAAAATACCGCTCCACCGAATCGGTGGCGTTGACAGGATCAGGGGGGAACGGCTATCTCAAGAGTGCGAGAAATGAGAGAGCTCTCCGGGATTTGTCCTGGGGGGCTTTTCTTTTGTCCGGGCTCGTGCCTCCTTTGTTGTCTGCTCGGGTTTCGGTTCAGTCTTCCGACCGCGACTTGATCCAGCGGTCGTAAAGATCCTTGACGATGTCTTCTGCCTGGGCGTCGACCCAGCGGGCGAACTCCGGCGCGTCGCCGTGCGGCACGGTCAGCACCAGCCCCTTGTCGCCATGCCGGATCTTGCCGATTTCATATCCGGCCTCGCTGACGACCTTGCGCGCACGACCCGTGGCAGCGCGGGGTTTCAGCGGGCTGGGGGCGTCGCTGGCCCAGGCCAGCACCTGTTCGAACCGGGTGTCGCTGTCGGCGATGTCGGCCAGAAGCGGCAGGCAGGCCTCCACCTTGTCGGCCATGGCGGGGCGCTGCATCGCCTCCTCCAGCTTCAGCCAGCGTTCGCGCCCGATCCCCGGGGCAGAACCGATGTGACGCAGGAAGCCGATGTCGAAGGCCCGGCCCACGCGCAGCATCCGGCTGACCATGGGCAGGTCGATCGACAGCGCCGCGGCGATTGTCTGCCGGTCGTAGTCCAGCGCGTCGAGCTGGGCGGCAAAGCTGGCCTTCTCGATGAACGAAAGGTCCTTGCGGGCGGTGTTCTCCTGGCCCTGGGCCAGCACCAGCGCCTGGTCGTCGAGATGCCGCACCATGGCCTTGACCGGCAGGCCGAGCGCGCGCAGCGCGCGGACCCGGCGGCGGCCATAGACGATCTCGAACTGGCCCGGCTGCCCGGCATGGGGGCGCACCAGCACCGGCACCTGCTGGCCGTAGGTCTTCAGGCTCTGCTGAAGCGACTCGTCCGCCACGGGATCGTCGCCCAGGCGGTCGGCCACACCCGCATCGACGATGCGCTCGGCCTCGATCTCCTGCACGGCGCTTTCCTGCAGGCGGGTGAGCGAGCTTTGCAGCGCGCCCACGGTGCCGCGCGGGGCGGTGGGGCTGGGACGCCGCGAAGGCTGCGCGGTCTCGGTTGCGTTGCCGGTGGTCAGAATCCCCTTGCGTGCCATGTCAGCGTCCCCATGCCTGCTGCATCAGTGCCTCGATCTCGTCGTTCACCGCGTTCAGCGACTCTATCGCGCGGTCGTAGGTGGACCGGTGGAAGGCGCTGCGCTCGACCTCGTAGATGGTCTGCTGGGTCAGCCCGGCGTCGGAAATCGCGGTGGATTTCAGCATGGGCGCGACCATGACCTCGCTGCCGAAGAGGTTGCGGAGGAAGGCGACCACCTGCTGCTGCGGGCCGTCCTGCGGTTCGTAGCGGTTGATGAGGAAGCGGAGGAAGTCGAACTCCATCCGCGCACCGGCGTTCGACACCACGTCCAGCAGGTCGGCGCTCATCTGCAGGAACTGCGACATGGAGGCGACGTCGAGCATGTTCGGCACCACGGTGATCAGGATCCCGGTGGAGGCGCAGAGCGCGGACATTGTCAGGTAGCCAAGCTGCGGCGGGCAGTCGAAGATGATGACGTCGTAGCGGTCCTCGACCTCCTGCAGGGCGGCGGCCATGCGGGCGTAGAAGGCGGGCTGGATGTTGTTGCGGAGCGCGGTCGGCGTCTCGTGCTCGAACTCCTGCAGGATCAGCCCGCCCGGGGCGAGGTGGAGACCGGGGAAGTAGGTTTCCTGGATGATCTCGGAGAAGGGCAGGGGGTCCTCGTAGCGGATCGCGTCGTAGATCGACCCGGAGTGCAGGAAGTCGTATTCCGGCTGGAACCCGAAGAGCGAGGTGAGCGAGGCCTGCGGGTCGATGTCGACGGCGAGCACCCGGTAGCCCTTGAGCGCGAGGCGCTGCGCGGCGTGGATCGAGGAGGTCGTCTTGCCCGAGCCGCCCTTGAAGTTCAGGAAGCTGAGCACCTGCACCTTGTCGCCCTCGCGCCGGCCCTTGAGGTAGGTGCCGGTGGTGCGCGAGTTGTCCTCGAGAATGCGGCGGATTGTCAGCAGGTCGTCGGCGGAGTAGGAGCGGCGGCCGCCGGCAGAGGTCTGGACCTCGGGCACGCGTTCCTCGAAATGGAGCTTGCGCAGGAAGCTGGGGGAAATGCCGAGCAGGTCGGCGGCCTCTCCTGCGGAGAACAGGCGGAGCTGCTTGCGCGCGTCGGGGGCAAAGCTTTTCAGGAGGTGCTGTTCGAGCGCACCTGCCAGGTTCCCCGCGTTTTCGCGGATACGGGTATTGATATGGATGGGCTCTGTTCCCGCCATCTGTTTCACCGCCTCGTCAGGAACGCTGTTTTTCGCCAGCGCTTTATTTTCCGTTTCTTTACGCAAGCGAAAGGGGTGTTGGCAACTGTTTCTTGCGCCGAGGGGCGAAGGCGCCGTCCCGCCGTTTCGCGCGTTGGGTGAAGATCCCGCTGCAAGTCTATGAAATATTTTGGAAAAATCGCGTGACAGCGGAAAAGCGTGTTTTCACAGCTTAGCAGGGAGGGCTTTGCGGTCAAAGGCTTGGCTGTGCCGGGCAGAGAATCGGCGGGGCAGGGGTGGCGGGCCCGGGAATGGCGGCTGGTGGCGGCGCCGGTTGGCGTTGACAGGGGGGCATTGTCGGTGACACGGTCGCCGTAACCGAATGGTTACATAGTGCGGCGGCCATCCCGGCATCGCCCGCCCTGTCGAAGGATCCAACGACCATGCAGACCAGCCAGACCCGGCCCCAGATCACCTATGCGGCGGCGCTTGCCCTTGTGGAGGCGGCGATGACCCACGCGCGGGACAACGGATGGGAGGTGGCGGCGGCAGTCACCGATCCCTTCGGCACGCTCGTTGCCTTCGGCCGGACGGACGGTGCCGCGCCGCCCGTCGCGGCCTTCGCGGTGGACAAGGCCTATACCGCCGGCACGCTGCGGAAATCGACGCGGGCCTTCGGCGAACGCATGGCCGCCAGCCCGACCCTGTCGCTGGGCCTTGCCACGCGGCAAAGGTTCATCGCGTGGGGCGGGGGACTAGCGGTCTTCGAAGAGGGGGCGTGCATCGGCGGGCTTGGCGTGTCGGGTGCGCAGGAGCACGAGGACATCGCCTGCGCCGAGGCGGCGATCCGGGCGCTGGGGCTGACGCCGGGGTGACGTTCAGGGCTCGATGCAGACCAGCCGCATGATCGTTTCGATGTTGAAGGCCAGACGCTCTTCGAGGGCCTCGGCGGACATCAGGTCGCGCCGGAAGACGATGGAGCCGGTGAAGCGGTTGGTCAGGTAGTAGTAGCCGATGGCGGCGATGGTGATGTTGAGCTGCACGGGGTCGATGCCGGGGCGGAAGACGCCTTCCTCGACGCCGCGTTCCAGAAGGCCGCCGACCATGCCGACGAAGCGCTGGAACAGCACGTCGATCTTCTCGGATTTCTTAAGGTGGCGGGCCTTGTGCAGGTTCTCGCTGTTCACCAGCGTGATGAATTCCGGGTTCTTCAGGTAGTAGTCCCAGGTGAAGCGGATCAGCTTTTCCAGCGCGTCGCGGGCGGGCAGGTGTTCCAGTTCCAGCGATTGTTCGGCGGTCCGGATGTCGGTGTAGGCCTCCTCCAGCACGATGCGGAACAGGTCCTCCTTGTTGCCGAAGTAGTGGTAGATCATCCGCTTGTTGGCCTTGGCGCGGTCGGCGATCTCGTCGACACGGGCGCCGCCCAGACCGCTCTTGGCGAATTCCTTCTTCGCGGCGGCAAGGATGCGCGCGCGCGTCGCGTCGGCATCGCGGGTCTTCCTGGTTGTGTCGTCTGCCATCTCTTCCCTTCGCCCCGGCGTGGTTCCCATGCCCCTACCTCACTTCGCGGGGCGCGGTCAAAAGCTTCCGCTCGCAGCCTTGGGCCGTTTTCGCCCCAAAGCTTTCATGGGGCTTGACGATTCGATGAACAAGGAAGTAACCAGTTAGTGCGTTATCTGGCGACCGTCCGCGATGAAGGGCGGTGCGGCACCCCGGAGGGGCCGGGACATCACGCGTGTTTCAGGAGGACGGCACAGCGCCGTTGAGGGAGGAAAACCATGTCGAATTTCATCAAGGGCTTCATCGAGAAAGAGAAAATCAACCGCCGGAACTTCCTGTTCGCGTCGGCCTACGGGCTGGGCGGGGCGGCGGCACTTGGCGCGCTGGGTCCGAACATGGCGCGGGCGGCGCTGACCGACCCGACCATCGCGTGGTCCTACCGCAACCGCACCAACCCCTACTGGAACGAGATCGTGTCGGGCGGCGAGGCCTTCGTGCAGAGCCTCGGCATGTCGAAGGATGCGCTCACGCACCTCATCAACGAAGGGTCGTCGGAGAAGTCTCTGGCCGACGTAAAGGCGATTCTGGCGAAGACGGGCGGCAACCTCGCGCTTGCCATCGACACCAACGACGCGCCGAACGCGCGTCCTGTGGTCGAGGCGGTGGCGGAAGCGAACGCCTATGTCTCGACCCTGTGGAACAAGACCGACGACCTGCACCCGTGGGATTTCGGCGACAACTACGTCAGCCATATGAGCTGGTCGGACGAGGGCCCGGCGGAAGAGACCGCGCGCATCCTGCTGGAGGCGATGGGCGGCAAGGGCGGCGTCGTGCACCTGGGCGGGATCGCGTCGAACAACCCGGCCATCGAGCGCTTGCAGGGCCTGAAGAACGCGCTGGAGGATTACCCGGACGTGGAACTGCTGGCGGCGGAACCGGCTGACTGGGACACCCAGAAGGCCAACCAGGTGATGTCCGCCTTCCTGACGCGCTACGGCGACGAGATCACCGGCGTGCATTGCGCCAACGACACCATCGCCTATGGCGTGCTTGAGGCGCTGCGGGCCGAGGGGATCGAGGACATGCCCATCGTGTCCTATGACGGCAACCCGCAGGCGGTGCAGCTGGTGGCGGACCGCAAGATCCTGGCCACCGTGTTCACCAACCCGCACTGGGGCGGCGGCATCACCGCGGCGCTGGCCTATCACGCGGCCATCGGCACCTTCAAACCGTCCGAGGAACCCAACGAGCACCGCGAATTCTACGGCCCGACCATCATGGTGCAGCCGGAGGACGCGCTGGAGTTTAAGGCGAACTACCTCGACAGCGTGCCGAGCTACGACTGGAACGACTTCTGGGGCCCGTCGAACGGACCCATCGCCTACAACTGATCCGGGAGGACCGGGCCAGCCGGGCGCGTTCCCGGCTGGCCCATGCGCCGGATGACGGTCAGAGGACCGCGCCGGCCGCTTTGGGGAGGACACATCTTGGCCATCACTGAAACCACGGGCAGGACAGAGGGCGCGCGCAGGGCCGGTGCCGGGATCGGGCGCGAGACGCTGGCGAAATGGGCGCCGCTTCTGGTGCTTCTGGTGCTCTGCGCGGTCTTCGCCGTGATGGAGCCGCGCTTCCTGTCGACACGCAACTTCGCGCGCATCCTGATCGCCGCCTCGCCCGCGCTGATGGTGGCGATCGGCGTGACCTTCATCATCATCATGGGGTCCATCGACCTGTCGATGGAGGGGACGGTGTCGGTCTGCGCGGTGTCCTTCGCCTTCTGTTTCCTCTGGCTGGGGGGCACGCTGGCCAGCTGGGCCTGGCTTGCCATTCCCGTCGCCATGCTGGTCGGTGCGGCGCTGGGGTTCGTCAACGGGCTCATCCACGTCAAGCTGAAGATCCCGTCGTTCATGGCGTCGCTCGCCATGGGGTTCGTGGGGACGGGGCTTGCCATGGTGATGACCGGCGGCGACCGCATCCGCATCGAGGACGAGCTGTTCCGCGCGCTTCTGACCCAGCGCATCCTGAACTTTCCGCTGATGGTCTATGTCGCTGCGGTCTTCCTGCTGATCGCGTGGTTCATCCAGACGCGCACCACGCTGGGCCGCAACTTCTATGCAGTGGGCGGGGGCGAGGATCTGGCGATTGCCTCCGGCCTGAACGTCAACCGGGTGCGGATCATGGGGTTCACGCTGGCGGGCGTGTTCTTTGCGGTGGGTGCGCTGCTGGCGGTGGGGCGCATCGGCATCGCCGAGACTGCCACCGGCAACAACTTCATGTTTCTGTCGATCACCGCGGTCGTGGTCGGGGGCACCGCGCTTTGGGGCGGGATCGGCGGCGTGTGGAACACGCTGGTCGGCGTGCTGATCGTCTTTGTCATCGGCAACGGCATGGTGGTGATCGGGCTGCCCGGCTACGTGCAGGACGGCGTGCTGGGCATCCTCGTGATCCTTGCCGTGATCCTGTCGACCAACCGCAAAACCATCAGCTTCGTGAAATAGGGGGCGGGTCGATGTATCAGCTGAACAAGGTCGACAAGAAATTCCCCGGCGTGCATGCGCTGAAGGCGGTGGATTTCCGCATCGGGCGCGGCGAGATCGTGGGCCTCGTGGGGGAGAACGGCGCCGGGAAATCGACGCTGATGAAGGTGATCTACGGCACCTATCAGCCTGACGGCGGCACGATCACCATCGACGGCAGGACCGTCCGCTTCCAGAACCCGCGGCAGGCGATGGACCATGGCATCGGCATGGTGTTCCAGGAGCAGTCGCTGATCACCAACCTGACGGTGATGGAGAACATCTTCCTCGGGTTCGAGCAGCAGTTCGTGCGCTGGGGCGTCATCGACTGGAAGGCGATGGCGGCGGCGGCGAAACGGCAGCTTGCCAAGGTGCGGCTTGAGATCGACCCGGCCACGGTCACGTCGAAGCTGTCCTTCGCGCAGCGGCAGCTGGTGGAGCTGGCCAAGGTCCTGACCCTTGAGGAACGCATCGAGGGCGACCTCGTGATCCTTCTGGACGAACCGACCAGCGTCCTGGCGCGAGAGGAGGTGGAACTGCTGTTCCGGCTGGTGCGGGAACTGACGAGCCGGGCGTCCTTCATCTTCGTCAGTCACCGCATGGACGAGGTGCTGGAACTGTCTGACCGCATCTACGTGATGAAGGACGGCGAGGTGGTGGACGTCGTCGATCACGACACCGCCCGGGTCGAGGAGATCCAGCACAAGATGGTCGGCCGGGACGTCGACAAGGAATATTACCGCGAGCAGAAGCAGAAACCCTACGATCCCTCGCGCGTGCTGGTGCAGTTCGACCGGGTGAGCGTCGCGGGCAAGTTCAGCGACATCTCCTTCGACCTGCACCCGGGCGAGGTGCTTTGCCTTGTGGGCACCGAAGGCTCCGGGCGGGAGGCGATCCTGCGCACGGTCTTCGGCCTCGAACGGCCGACCTCGGGCCGGGTGGAGGTGAAGGGCAAGCCCTACCACCGAACGAGCGCGCAGGAGGCGGTGGCCCGCGGGGTAGGCTACGTCCCGCGCGAGCGCAAGGTCGAAGGCATCGTGACCGGCATGAACGTCTACGAGAACATGACCCTCAGCCAGATGGGCAACTACGCCTCGGGCGGGGTGCTGCGCATCGACCGGGAAAAGGCGCTGGCCGAGGAATGGATCAAGCGCCTCTCGATCAAGACGCCCGATATCTACAAGGATTGCGGCGGGCTGTCGGGCGGCAACCAGCAGAAGGTCGTGCTGGCGAAGTGGCGGTCGGGCGGGTCGGACATCATCCTTCTCGACCACCCCACGCGGGGGCTGGATATCGGGGCCAAGGAAGACGTCTACGACATGGTGCGCGAGATGAGCGCCGCCGGTGCGGGCATCGTGCTGGTGGCCGACACGCTGGAGGAGGCCATCGGCCTCAGCCACACGATCCTCGTCCTGAAGGACGGGGCGTTCCAGAAACGCTTTGACGGGTCACCGGGCGACAAGCCGTCGCTTTATGACCTCGTGCATCACATGATCTGAGGGGGACGGCATGTCACTGGAGAAACTGAAACCCTGGTTCCCGTGGTTCACGCTGGCGGTGCTGGTGATCCTGGTCGGCGCGGTCAACCCGGCCTTCTTCAACCCGTCGGGCATGGTGGCGCTGGTGGCCGATATCGTGCCGCTGTTCATCATGGCGCTGGGGATGACCTTCGCGATTTACATCGGCGGGATCGACCTGTCGGTGCAGCAGGTGGCGAACCTCGTGACTGTGGTGGCGACCGTCTACCTGGCCCAGTTCGGGGTGCTGGTCGCCGTGGTCTGTATCGTGGCGGGCTTCGGCATCGGCGCGCTGTCGGGCTGGATCACCACGCGGCAGTTCGTGCCCTCCTTCGTTGCGACGCTGGCCATGGGGTTCATCGCGCTTTCCGGCGCGCGCTACCTGTCGGGCGAACGCGCGCTGTCGATGGATGCGGAGATACGGGACGCGAGCTTTGGCTGGATGTTCGGCAACACCGCGGGCGTCCCGCACGAGCTGATCATCGCGGGCGTGCTGCTGGCGGTGGCGTGGTTCCTGCAGACCCGCACCACCTTTGGCCGCGCGCTGAAGGCGGTGGGGGCAGGGGAGCTGGCCGCCGTGGCCTCGGGCCTGAAGGTCGACCGGATCAAGATCCTCGCCTTTGCGCTGTCGGGCACCTTTGCCGCGATTGCCGGGCTGATGTTCTCGGTCAAGCTGTCGGGGGGCGACGCGAACCTGGCGAACGGGTTCCTGATCCTCGCCATCGTGGCGGTGCTGGTCGGGGGCACGCCGCTGACCGGCGGGGTCGGCGGGGTCATCAACACTCTGGTCGGGACATTGATCGTTGTCGTGATACGCTCGGCCATGGTCTACCTCGAGGTGGATGCGACCATGCAGCAGATGATCTTCGGCATCATCCTGATCGCTGCCATCGCGATGACCATCGACCGGTCGAAGATGAGGATCGTGAAATGATGCGTGCGGCAGTGCTGAAGGAACCCGGGCGGTTCGAGATCGAGGAGCGGCCGATCCCGAAACCCGGGCGCGGCGAGATCCTGATCCGGATCGCGCGGGTCGGCATCTGCGGCACCGACCTGCACATCTTCAACGGCCATTACGCGGCAGAGAGCCTGCCCATGGTGCCGGGGCACGAGTTCACCGGCACCGTCGCGGCGCTGGGGGCGGGGGTCGATGGGCCGGAGGTCGGGACGAAGGCCGTGGTCGACATGAACATCGGCTGCGGGCGCTGCTACTGGTGCCGCCGCAACGAGATCCTGAACTGCCCCGGGATGCAGCAGATGGGCATCACGGTGGACGGCGCCTTTGCCGACTACATGACGGTGCCCGCGCGTCTGGTGATCCCCGCGCCGGAGCATGTGCCCTTCGAGGTGCTGGCCCTGACCGAGCCGCTGTCCTGCGTGGTGCGCGCGGCGCGCAAGGCGCAGGTGACCTTCGGGCAGTCGGCGCTGGTGATCGGCGCGGGGCCGATCGGCAACCTGCATGTCCAGCTTCTGCGGACCATCGGGGTCGCTCCGATCATCGTCACTGACCTGTCCCCGGACCGCGTGCGCATGGCGCTGGACTGCGGCGCGGACATCGGTGTGTCCGATCCGGGGCAGTTGAGGCAGGCGGTGATGGAGGCGACCGACGGGCGGGGCGCCGACCTGGTGATCGAGAGCGTGGGCAACCCGGCGCTATACGCCGCCGCCCTGCGGCTGGTGCGCCGGGGCGGGCACCTTGCCGCCTTCGGGCTGACCGGCCCGGACGAGACGCTGGCGCTGCCGATCCTCGACACGATCCTGCAGGAGAATTCGGTCAAGGGGTCGGTCGCGGGAATGGGTCAGGACATGCACGACGCGCTGACGCTGCTGGTGCACGGGCGGCTGAAGACCGAACCCTTCACCCGCGCCAGCTTTGCCCTCGACGACATACAGGCGGCGTTCGACACGCTCGGCGACCGGCCCGGGGACCTGAAGACCCAGATCGTGATGAGTGAATGATGCAGGAGGAGACACGGACATGGCCATCACCACCGAAGCCTATACCTCGCAGCCGCAGGGGCTGATCCCCAACAGCCGCTTTCCGCTTCTGGTGCATCGCGGCGCGGTGCCGGGCGGCGGGGCAGAGGCGCTGAAGGAACGGTTCCGCAGCAACGGCTGGTCGAACAACTGGGATTACCCCGGCATCTACGAATACGCGCATTTCCATTCGACCACGCACGAATGCCTTGGCTGTGCGCAGGGCTGGATGGAGTTCTCGCTGTCCGTGGGCGAGGGCGGATGGACAAAGGTCCGGATCGAGGCGGGGGACGTGATCGTCATGCCGGCGGGCGTCAGCCACGAGATGACGGCCCAGTCCGAGAACATCCACATGTGCGGCGGCTATCCCGACGGGCGCGACTGGGACGACATCCAGGAGCAGTTCCTGACGCAGGAGGATTACGTCCACGCCTGCAAGCGGATCATGATGCTGCCCATTCCCGCCCGCGACCCGGCCACCGGAGAGGCCATGCCGCATTGGCACGCCGCGCCGTCCTCTGTCGATGGCGGGTGGAACGACTGGCGGCACGCATTGGACAGGCGCAGCTGAGCCGCGCCCGACCCCACATCAGGAGAGACAGATGGATACCAGCAGCACACGGCTTTCGCTGCCGTCCGAACCGCGCGCGTTCGGCTTTTTCGTCGACGGCGCCTTTGTGCCCGCCGGACCCCGCGAGGTGTTCGAGCGCCGCTCGCCCGGGCATGACGTGCCGGTGACCCGGATTCCGAAATGCACGACCGGGGATCTCGACATGGCAGTCGATGCGGCGCGCGCCGCCTTCGACGACCGGCGGTGGTCGGGCCTTGGCGGGCAGGCGCGGGCCGCCGTGCTGCTGAAGGCCGGGGCGCTGATCCGCGAACGCGCCGAGGAGATCGCCTATTTCGAAACGCTGGAGAACGGCAAGCCGATCAGCCAGGCGCGCGGCGAGGTGGCGGGCTGCGCGGACATGTTCGACTATGCCTCTGGCCTTGCGCGGAGCCTGCACGGCGACAGCTTCAACAACCTCGGCGACGGGATGCTGGGCCTTGTCACGCGCGAGCCGGTGGGGGTGGTGGGGATCATCACGCCGTGGAACTTCCCCTTCCTCATCCTGTGCGAGCGGGTGCCCTATGTGCTGGCCTCCGGCTGCACCATCGTTGCGAAGCCTTCGGAGGTGACGAGCGCCACGACGCTGATCCTTGCGGAAATCCTGACGGAGGCGGGTCTGCCCGACGGCTGCATGAACGTGGTCACCGGATCGGGGTCCACCATCGGGCAGGCGCTGATCGAGCATCCGAAGGTCGACATGCTGTCCTTCACCGGGTCGACCGCCGTGGGGCGGCGCGTGGTCGAGGCGGCGGGCCGGTCGAACTTCAAGAAGCTGGGGCTGGAGCTGGGCGGGAAGAACCCGCAGATCGTCTTTGCCGACGCCGATCTTGATGACGCGGCGGACGGGGTGGCCTTCGGCATCGCCTTCAACACCGGGCAATGCTGCGTGTCCGGGTCGCGGCTGATCGTCGAACGCCCTGTCGCGGACGCATTCGCGCAGAAGGTGCGGGACATGCTGTCCCGGGCGGTGGTCGGCGATCCGCTGGACGAGGCGACCCAGATCGGCGCGATCACCACCGATGCCCAGAACGCCACGATCCTGTCCTACATCGCGAAGGGGCAGGCGGAGGGTGCGCGGCTGATCTGCGGCGGCACGGCGCTGGATTTCGGGCGCGGCCAGTACATCGCGCCGACGGTCTTCGGCGACGTGACCGCCGACATGGCTATCGCGCGGGAGGAGATCTTTGGCCCGGTTCTGACGGTCATGCCCTTCGACACGGTCGAGGAGGCGATCGCCATGGCCAACGACACCGACTACGGGCTTGCGGCGAGCGTCTGGACAAAGAACATCGACAAGGCACTGATGGTCACACGCCGGGTGCAGGCGGGTCGTTTCTGGGTGAACACCACGCTGGCCGGCGGGCCGGAGCTGCCGCTAGGCGGGTTCAAGCAGTCCGGCTGGGGCCGGGAGGCGGGCATGTACGGGGTCGAGGAATACACCCAGGTCAAGTCGGTGCATGTCGAGATCGGGAAACGCACGCCCTGGATCGCGTGAGGGGGGATCATGTCGGAGGAGTATGACTACATCATCGTGGGCGGCGGGTCGTCGGGTTGCGTGCTGGCCAACCGGCTGACCGAGGACGCCTCCGCCCGGGTCCTGCTGCTGGAGGCCGGGGGCAAGGACACGCATCCGCTGATCCACATGCCGGTGGGCTTTGCCAAGATGACCACCGGGCCGCTTACCTGGGGGATGGTGACGGCGCCGCAGAAGCACGCCAACAATCGCGAGATCCCCTATGCGCAGGCGCGGGTGATCGGCGGCGGCTCGTCGATCAATGCCGAGGTGTTCACCCGCGGCCATCCCGCCGACTACGACCGCTGGGCCAACGAGGAAGGCTGCGAAGGCTGGTCCTTTGCCGAGGTGAAACGCTACTTCCTGCGCTCCGAGGGCAACACCTTCCTGGCCGGGGAGTGGCACGGGACGGAGGGCGAGCTGGGCGTGTCGAACCTGAAGGAGCCGCAGCCGATGACGCGCGCCTTCCTGCAGGCCTGCCAGCAGCGCGGCATTCCCTACAACCCGGATTTCAACGGCGCGGTGCAGGAAGGTTCGGGCATCTACCAGACCACCACGAAGAACGGCCGGCGCTGTTCGGCGGCGGTGGGGTATCTGCGCCCGGCGATGAAGCGGCCCAACCTGACCGTCCGGACCGGGTGTCTGGTGCACCGGATCGTGGTGGAGCGGGGCCGCGCGGTTGGCGTCGACTATGCGCAGAAGGGGACGCGGACGACGGCGCGCGCCGCATCGGAGGTGCTGCTGACTGCCGGGGCCATCGGATCGCCGCGGCTGATGATGCTGTCGGGGATGGGACCGGCGGCGCACCTGCGGGAGCATGGCATCGACGTGGTGGCCGACCTGCCCGGCGTGGGCGAGAACCTGACCGACCATTTCGGCATCGACATCGTGGCGGAGCTGAACGGGCACCAGAGCCTCGACAAGTACAACAAGCCGCACTGGATGGCCTGGGCCGGGGCGCAATACCTGCTGTTCGGGTCCGGGCCGGTCACGTCGAACGTGGTGGAGGGCGGGGCGTTCTGGTATGCCGACCGCTCCCTGCCGATCCCCGACCTGCAGTTCCATTTCCTTGCGGGCGCGGGGGCGGAGGCGGGGGTGCCTTCGGTCCCGAAGGGGTCGTCGGGCGTCACGCTGAACAGCTACGCGGTGCGCCCCAGGTCGCGCGGGACGGTGCGGCTGCGGTCCTCCGACCCTGCGGCGCTGCCCGTGGTCGATCCGAATTTCCTGGGCGACCCGGAGGATCTGAAGACCTCGGTGGAGGGGGTGAAGATCAGCCGCGAGATCTTTGAACAGGCGGCGCTGCAGAAACATTTCCGCAGGATCTGCTTTCCCGACGACAGTGTCAGGACGCAGGCCGAATACGAAGCCTATGCCCGCCAGTTCGGGCGCACGTCCTACCACCCGACCTGCACCTGCAAGATGGGGCCGGAGAACGATCCCATGGCGGTTGTCGATCCGCAGCTCAGGGTGCGCGGCGTGGACGGCCTGCGGATCTGCGACAGCTCGGCCATGCCGAGCCTGATCGGGTCCAACACCAATGCCCCCACCATCATGATCGGCGAGAAGGCCGCCGATCTGGTGCGGGGAAACCGCTGACGCACTTCCCTGTCGGACCTGGGGCGGCCTGAGCGCCGCCCCCTTTTCCGTTGCGTCCGCGCCTCAGTCGAAATCGGGTGCGTAGGGCACGAGGTCCTTGCCGACGATCCGGTAGCCGGTGCGGGTCATCTCCTCGATCCGCGCCATGTCGATGGACGAGAGGGTGAAGTCCATCACGTCGAAGTTCGCGGCGATGTTGGCGGGCTTTTTCGACATGGTGTTGATGCTGACACCCTTCTGAAGGATCCAGCGCAGCACGACCTGCGCGGCGCTCTTGCCGTAGGTTTCGCCGATCTCGCCGAAGATCGCGTGTTTGAACACCTCGCCTCGCGCCACGGAGCAGTAGGAAGCAAGTGGGATGCCTGTCTCGGTCGCGGCGGCCAGCAGCTTGTCCTGGTTGAGCAGCGGGTGGAATTCGACCTGGTTGGTGACCAGTGGCGCGTCCACGATGGCGCGGGCGTCGTGCATCATCTGGGCGGTGTAGTTCGACACCCCGATGTGCCGGGCCAGCCCCCGGTCGTGCGCCTGTTGCAGCAGCTCCAGCGACAGGCGGATATCGCCGCCCGGCGTCGGCCAGTGCAGGAGCAGCACATCCGCCTGGTCGATCATCAGCTTCTTCAGGCTCTCCTCGACCGAGGGCAGGAACGCCTTTTCGCTGAAATTGGCGATGTCGACCTTGGTGGTGATGCACAGCTCGTCACGCCCGAGGCCGGTGGCCCTGAGGGCCGCGCCGGTGTCGGCTTCGTTGCCGTACATCTGAGCGGTGTCGAAGGCGCGATAGCCCACCTCGGCGGCGGCGAGAACGGCATCGTGCAGTTCCTGTCCCGTCAGGGGAAACGTGCCGAACGAGCGTTGATAGGTCTTTTCGAAATAGATGGTCACGGTTGGCTCTCCCTGTGAATGGGCCGCGTGATCCGCGTGACGGGCGGCAATATCGGGCTTGATCGTGGCACGACTTGGCGGCATATTACAAATAACCAGTTAGTTACTAAGAGGCAACCGGATATGTCCAAGACCGCGACCGCAGAGGAGGCCGTCCGCCGGATCGGGGATGGTGCGATCGTCGCCGTGAACGCGTCGAGCGGGCTGTGCTGTCCTGACGCCGTGCTGGCCGCGCTTGGCGCGCGGTTCGACGCGACGGGATCGCCGCGCAACCTGACCTCGGTTCATCCGATCGCGGCCGGGGACATGTTCGGCACGCCGGGTGTGGATCACATCGCCAAGCCGGGGATGCTGACGAAGATCATCGGCGGGTCCTACCCCTCGGGCCCGACGAAGGCGGAGCCGCCGAAGATCTGGCAGATGATCACCGCCGGGCAGGTGAAGGCCTACAACGTGCCCTCGGGCATCGTCTTCGACATGCTGCGCGAGGGGGCGGCCAAGCGGCCCGGCGTGCTGACCAAGGTGGGGCTGCAGACCTTCGTCGATCCCGATCTGGAAGGCTGCGCGATGAACGACGCCGCGCGGGCCGAACCGCTGGTCTTCCACCGGGAGTTCGAGGGCGAGGACTGGCTTTATTTCCCGGCGATCCGGCCGGATGTGGCGATCATCCGCGCCACCACGGCGGACGAGCGCGGCAACCTGAGCTTCGAACAGGAGGGCGCCTACCTCGGCGCGATGGAGCTGGCGCTGGCCGCGCGCAACTCAGGCGGGCTGGTCATCGCACAGGTCAAGAGGGTAGCGCAGAACGGCTCCATCCGGCCGCATGACGTGCGCGTGCCGGGCATCCTGGTGGACGTGGTCGTCGAGGCGCCCGAACAGTTGCAGACCACCGCGACCGACTACGACCCCGCCATCTCTGGCGAGTTGATCCGCCCGCTGCACACGTTCCGCCCGGCGGAGTTCAACGTCGGCAAGGTCATCGCCCGCCGCGTGGCGCAGGAGTTGCGAGAAGGCTGGGCGGTGAACATCGGCTTCGGCATCTCGGCCAACGTGCCGCGAATCCTTGTCGAGGAGGGGTTGCACGGCGCGGTCACCTGGATGATCGAGCAGGGCGCGGTGGGCGGCGTGCCGCTCTTGGACTTCAAGTTCGGCTGCGCCGCCAACGCGGAGGCCTTCGTCGCCTCGCCGCACCAGTTCACTTATTTCCAGGCGGGGGGATTCGATGCTTCGCTGCTGTCCTTCCTCGAGGTCGGGCGGGACGGGTCGGTCAACGTCTCGCGGCTGCGCGGCGTGCCGCATCGCACCGCCGGGGCCGGGGGATTCGTCGACATTACGGCGCGCGCCAGCAAGATCGTGTTCTCCGGCAATTTCAACGCCGGGGCGAAGATGCGGGTGGAGGACGGGCAACTGGTGATCGACAGCGAGGGCAAGGTCGCGAAGTTCGTCGATGCGGTCGACCAGGTGTCCTTTTCGGGCGCGCGGGCGCGGGAGCTGGGTCAGGACGTGACCTACGTGACGGAACGCTGCGTGATCCGGCTGGTCGAGGGCGCGCTGGTCGTGACGGAGGTGGCGCCGGGGCTGGACGTGCAGCAGGACATCCTGGATCAGGCGGCCACGGAACTGCGGGTTGCCAACGATCTGAAGACCATGGACGCGGGTCTCTTCCAGCCGGGGCCGATGGCGCTGGAGCTTGCCCGGGCATGACCGGCTGGCAGCATCTTTCGCTGGAAGCCGGGGGCGGGATCGGCGTGCTGCGCCTGACGCGCGAGGACAAGCGCAATGCGCTCGACGCGGCGATGATGGAAGCGCTTGCCGATCTTTGCCGGCAGGTCGAGCGGCGCGAGGACATTGGCGTCCTGATCCTGACAGGCAGCGGGTGCAGCTTCTGTGCCGGGGGCGACATTGCCGCGTGGAGCGCGGAAGGCCCCGCCGCGTTCGGGCGCCACTGGGTGCGCGACGGCCACGCGGTCCTCGACCGTCTGGCCCGGCTGCGGCAGCCGGTGATCGCCGCGCTGAACGGCCCGGTGCTGGGCGGCGGGCTGGAGCTGGCCGCCTGCGCCGACTACCGAATCGCCGAGGACCATGTGCGCTTCGGCCAGCCGGAGACCGGGCTGGGGATCATCGCGGGGTGGTCGGGAACGCAACGCGCCGTGCGCCGCTTTGGCGCGCAGGTGGTCCGCCGCATGGCACTGTTCGGAGAGGTGTTGTCGGCGGAAGAGGCCCTACGCGCGGGTCTGGCCGACCGGGTGGTGCCGCAGGGGGAGAGCCTTGTGGCGGCCCGCGATGTGGCGCAGACGCTGTTGAAACGCGGGCCGCTGGCGACCGAGTTGACCAAGATGCTGATCAATGCCGCCGAGGGCGAGGAGCGGGAGCGTGTCCTCGACTCCCTCGCCGGGCGGATCGCGGCGGCCAGCGAAGAGTTGCAGGAGGGCGTCGCGGCCTTCAGGGAGAAACGACCGCCGGATTTCGGCGGCAGGGGAGAGTGAACGATGATCCGACATCTTGTGCACCTGCGGTTCCGCGGGGACGTGGACGCGGCGACGAAACAGGCGCTGTACGACCGGCTGGACGGGCTGGCCGACCGGATCGACGGCATCGAGGATTTCCAACACCGGCAGAACGTCTCGGTCGAGACGCCGCTGGTGCGCGGTTTCCTCGACATGTTCTGGTTCGATTTCCGCGATGCGGAGGTGCGTGACGCCTACCTTGTCGACGAGGTGCATCAGGCCATCGGCGCCGATATCGTCGCCTGTGTCGAAGGTGGCGCGGAGGGTGTCTTCGTCTGTGATATCGAGCTCTGACGCGCCCCTTGTCGGGGGCGGTCAGGCGTAGATCATCAGCCGGTTCACCCCGCGTTGCACGGTTTCGCCGCGCTGGTTCGTCACCTCGAAGTCCAGAGTGGCGACCGCGCGCTTCCCGTCAGAGGTGGCGCGCAGGCCGGTGACGGTGATCGTTGCGGCGATGCTGTCCCCGGCGAGGACCGGGGCGGCAAAGCTCCAGTCCCAGCCGAGCGAGGCCAGCGCCGCGAACTGCGCCGGGGCCTGGTTCTTCAGCCCATCGACCAGAGACAGCACCAACAGCCCGTGCGCCACCCGGTCGCGGAACCTGTGGCGCAGGGCGGCGTCGCGGTCCATGTGGATCTCGAACCGGTCGCCGGTCATGGCGGCGAAGGCGTCGATCAGCGCAGGTGTCACCGCGCATTGCCCGGTTTCGATCACGTCGCCGGTACGGAGGTCGGCCAGGCCATACCGGCCCGGCCCGAGTGTCCTGCCGCTCATGGTGTGGGGGCGTCTTCTCGCAGCAGCCCCTTGGCCTTCAGGTCCGCCCAGAACGCATCGGGGATCGGGTGGCTGAACCAAGCGAGGTTCTGCTGCAACTGCTCAACCGTCCGCGTGCCTGCCATGAAGGTCGGCACCGCGGGGTGCGCCACGACGAACTGCAGCGCGGCGGCGGGCAGGGGCACGTCGTAGTCGGCGCAGACCGCCTCGATCCGGCGGACGCGGTCCATGATCTCTGCCGGGGCGGGCGCGTAGTTGTACTTTGCGCCCTCCTTCGCCCCGGTTGCGAGGATGCCGGAGTTGAATCCGCCGCCGACCACGACAGCCGCACCGCGTTCCTCGCAGAGCGGCAGGAACTCGTTGAGCGACTCCTGTTCCAGCAGGGTGTAGCGCCCGGCCAGCAGGAAGCAGTCGAAGTCGCGCTGTTGCAGGGCGGCGTGGCAGACTTCCCACTCGTTGACGCCGACGCCGATGGCCTTGACCACACCCTGGTCGCGCAGCTCCGACAGCGCCTTCCACGCGCCGTCCATCGCCTGTCTGAACACTTCCGGCTGCTCGGTCCCGCGGGTGAAGACGTCGATGTCGTGGATGAAGCAGATGTCCATGCGTTCGAGGTTCAGCCGCTGCAGGCTGTCCTCGAAGCTGCGCATGGTGCCGTCGTAGCTGTAGTCGAAGTGCATCGTGAAGCGCCCGGCGTTGGTCCATGGCGCGTAGTCGATGTCGGCCTTCCGCGCCGGTTTCAGGATGCGCCCGACCTTCGAGGACAGCACGAAATCGTCGCGGTCCTTCCAGCGCAGCCCGTGGCCGGTGCGCAGTTCGGCCAGCCCGTGGCCGTACATCGGCGCGGTGTCGAAGTAGCGCACGCCCTGATCCCAAGCCTCCCGGATCATCGCGTCCGAGGTGTCCTCGTCGATCTCGCGAAAGATGTTGCCGATCGGGGCAGTGCCGAATCCGAAGGGGGTCACCTCCAGATCGACGCGTCCGAATTTCACCTTCTCATCGGGTTTCATGCCGTCCTCCCATAAGTAACTGTATGGTTATATAGCGCAGATCGGCGGCGGCAAATCAACCCTCATGAGGGACTTGACCAAACTGCCGCGCCTGCCTAAAAGTAACCATATAGTTACTGCGGGAGGCGAGATGTTTCTGACAGACATGCACGTTCAGGTGCGCGACATGACCCGGCAATTTGCGCAGGACGTCATTCGCCCCGCGGCGGAGGCGCTGGACGACGAGGAACGCTTTCCCGCCGAGATCTACGACCAGATGGCGGAGCTCGGCCTGTTCGGCATCAGCGTGCCGGAAGAGATGGGCGGACCGGGATTCGACACGGTGACCTATGCGCTGGTGATGGAGGAGTTGTCGCGCGGTTATGCCAGCGTCGCCGATCAATGCGGGCTGGTGGAGCTGCTTTCGACGCTGCTGGTACAGCACGGCACCGATGCGCAGCGCGCCCGGTGGCTGGGCCCGCTTCTGACGGCGCAGAAGCGGGGCGCCTACTGCATCACCGAAGCCGAGGCGGGGACCGACGTGTCCGGCATCCGCTCGACCGCCGTAAAGGACGGCGACGGCTGGGTGCTGAACGGCGGCAAGATCTGGATCCACAACGCGCCGGTGGCGGACGTGGGCTTTGTCCTTGCGCGGACCGATCCGGAGGCCGGGCACCGCGGCATGTCGATCTTCATCGTCGACCTGCATGCCGAGGGCGTGTCGCGCGGGCCGAAGGAACACAAGATGGGCCAGCGGGCCAGCCAGGTGGGCGCGCTGAATTTCGACAACGTCCGGCTGCCGGCAGAGGCCTTGCTGGGCGTCGAGGGACGCGGCTTCCACATGATGATGAGCGTGCTCGACAAGGGTCGCGTTGGGATTGCCGCGCTGGCCGTTGGGATCGGTCAGGCGGGGCTCGAGGCGGCGGTGGACTACGCCGCGCAGCGCAAGCAGTTCAAGAAGGCCATCGCGGAGTTCCAGGGGGTCCAGTGGCTTCTGGCGGACATCGCCAAGGACGTGGAGGCGGCGCGCCTTCTCGTGCTGAATGCCGCCTACAAGATCGACACCGGAGCGGATGCCACGCGCTATTGTTCGATGGCGAAGTGCTTTGCCGGGGACATGGCCGTGGCGCGCACGGCAGATGCGGTGCAGGTCTTCGGCGGCTCGGGCTACATCCGCGGGTTCGAGGTGGAGCGGCTGTATCGCGACGCCAAGATTACGCAGATCTACGAGGGCACGAACCAGATCCAGCGGATGATCATCGCCCGTGAACTGCTGGCCAAGGGGGCCGCGGCATGAGCGGACAGGTCGCGCTGATCACCGGGTCGAGCCGGGGCATCGGGCTTGCCGCCGCGGTGGCGCTGGCGCGCGAGGGTTTTGCCATCGCGCTCAACGGCCCTTTCGACGACGACGAGTTGCAGGCCGCCGTCAGAACGGTGCAGGCGGAGGGCGTCGCGGTCGTGGCCGCGCCCTTCGACGTCGCCGACCTTGACGCGCATGATGCGGCGCTGGACCGGGTGGAGGCGGCGCTCGGCCCGCTGACGACGCTGGTCAACAACGCCGGGGTGGGCGTGATGCAGCGGGGCGATCCGCTGGATGTCACCGAGGACAGCTACGACCGCTGCCTTGCGATCAACGCCAAGGCACCGTTCTTCCTGACCGCGGCATTTGCCCGGCGTCTTCTGGCGCGCGACCGCGATCCGGCGCTGTTTCACGCGGTGGTCAACGTCACCTCGTCCAACGCCGTCGCCGTGGCGGAGCCGCGCGCGGAATACTGCGTCTCGAAAGCCGCCGCCGCCATGTCGTCGAAGGTCTGGGCGGTGCGGCTGGGGCGCGAGAATATCGCGGTCTACGACGTGCAGCCCGGCCTCATCGCCACGGAAATGACCGCCCCCGTGATCGCGCAGTACGAAGCGCGCGCGCAGGCGGGCCTGACCCTCTTTCCGCGCGTCGGCCAGCCCGGGGACATGGGCGGGATCATCGCCGCGCTCGCCAGCGGCAAGCTGCCGTACACCACCGGACAGGCGATCTCGGCCGATGCCGGGATGCTGGTGCCGCGCTTCTGAAGGACCACACCCATGAAGATCTCCTTGCCCGACGAGACCGGCGCGCTTGAGGACTACCGCCTGAGCGGCACGCCGATGCCCGAGACGCCGCTGCCCGCCAACCCGGCGCGCGTGGTCTATTCCGCCGCACATGTGGTGGCCGATCCGTTCACCGCCAGCGACCCCTCCGGTCCGGCGGCGGTGGACTGGACGGCAACGATGCGCTTTCGCCACCACCTGCACGGGCTGGGCCTGGGCATTGCGGAGGCGATGGACACCGCGCAGCGGGGCATGGGGCTCGACTGGCCCGGCGCGCTGGAACTGATCCGCCGCACCCGGGCCGAGCTGCCGGATGCGCTGGTCGCCAACGGTTGCGGGACCGATCACCTCGACCCGCCCGGGGCGCGGGGCCTCGACGACGTGAAGCGCGCCTACATGGAACAGCTCGGCGCGATCCAGGCGCTCGACTCTCGCGTGATCCTGATGGCGAGCCGCGCCATGGCGCGTGTCGCCCGAGGCCCCGACGATTACATCCGGCTTTATACGGAGCTTCTGTCGGCCTGCGATCACCCGGCGATCCTGCACTGGCTGGGCGACATGTTCGATCCGCAGCTTGCCGGCTACTGGGGCAGCGACCGGTTCGAGGATGCGCTGGACACGGTGATCGCCATCATCGAGGCCAACGCGGCCAAGGTGGACGGCATCAAGATCTCGCTTCTGGACAAGGAGAAGGAGGTCGTCCTGCGCCGCCGTCTGCCCGAGGGTGTCCGCATGTATACCGGCGACGATTTCAACTACCCCGAGCTGATCGAGGGCGACGACCAAGGCTTCTCGCATGCGCTGCTCGGGATCTTCGACCCGCTGGCCCCTGCGGCGGCGCATGCGATAAACCTTCTGGGACAGGGGGATGCGGCGGGCTTCCGGGCCACGCTGGACCCGACCGTGCCGCTGGCGCGGCTGATCTTCCGCGCGCCGACGCGGTACTACAAGACCGGCGTGGTCTTCCTTGGGTGGCTGAACGGCTTTCAGGATCACTTCGTCATGCTGAACGGCGCGCAGGCGATGCGCCCCCTGCCGTATTTCACCGAAGTCTTCCGGCAGGCCGACCGCTGCGGGCTGCTGCGCGACCCGGACATGGCGGTGACCCGCATGAAGCGCCTGCTGGCGGTCTACGGCGTGGCGTGATGCGGGATTTCTCGCGCGATACCTCGGCGCTGGCGCTGAACACGGCGACGCTGGGCCACATCCTCGACGGTCAGGGCGCGGGCTGGTCGCCCGAGCAGGTGACCGACGCCTGCGCCGAACGCGGCTTTGGCGGCATCGTCTTCTGGCAGCGCGAGATCGGTGGCGATGCTGTGCGGATCGGCGAACGGGTCCGCGCGGCCGGGATGCAGGTGGCCGGGCTGTGCCGCACGCCGTACCTGACCGGGCGGGACGCGGGCAGCGACGACGAGGTGACGGCCTCCATCGACATGGCGGCGGGGCTGGGCGCCCCGGTGCTGACCATCGTGACCGGCGGAACCGAGCCGGGGACAAAGGGGCTGGCGGACAGCCGCAAGCGGTTGGCCGGGCGCATCGCGCGCCATGCCGACCATGCCGCCGCCTGCAATGTGCGGCTGGCGCTGGAGCCGCTGAACCCGATGTTCGGCGGCAACCGGACCTGCGTGTTCACCGTCAGGGATGCGCTGGAGGTCTGCCGGGCGCTCGACCTGCCGCATGTCGGCATCGCGGTCGATGTCTACCATGTCTGGTGGGACCGGACCCTGCCCGAGGTCCTGTCCGGGGCGGCGGGGAAGATCTTCGGATACCACCTTTGCGACTGGCTGGAGGACACCGGCCACATGCTGCTGGATCGCGGGATGATGGGGGACGGGGTCGCCGATCTGAAGGCGCTGCGGCGGATGGTCGAGGCGGCGGGCTATGACGGGTTCTGCGAGGTCGAGGTGTTCTCGGCCGACAATTGGTGGAAGCGCCCGCCCGCTGAGGTGCTGGACGTGATCGTCGACCGTTTCCGGACTGCCTGCTGACGGGGATATGCCGGGGGCGGTCCGATCCGTCCCCGGCGATCCATGGATCAGCCCTTGCGCAGGTCGTCCAGCAGCTTGCGGGCTTCGGCCTCCGTCACGCGGCCGTGGGCGCGCAGGCCCGCCGCGACGGACTCGATCTCGTCGCCTTCCGCACCGGCGGCGATGGCCACGTTCTGCGCGTGCAGCGCCATGTGGCCCTTCTGGATGCCGTCCGTTGCCAGCGCCCGCAGCGCGCCGAAGTTCTGCGCCAGGCCGACAGCGGCGGTGATGCGCGCCAGCTTCTCGGCACTGTCGGCACCGAGGATCTTCAGGCAGAGTTGCGCCACCGGGTGCACGCGGGTCGCGCCCCCGACGATGCCCAGCGACAGCGGCAGTTCGATGGTCCCGGCCAGATCGCCTTCGGCGGTCTTCTCCCAATGGGTGAGCGGGCCGTACTGTCCGCCCTGCGCGGCATAGGCATGGGCGCCGGATTCGATGGCTCGGGTGTCGTTGCCGGTGGCCAGCACGACGGCTGAGATGCCGTTCATGATGCCCTTGTTGTGGGTCGTCGCGCGGTAAGGATCGGCCTCCGCGAACTCGGCCCCCAAGAGCATCGCCTCCACCACCTCCGGGCCGCCGATCTGGTCGGCGGGCCAGACCGCGCGGGCGCGGGTCAGGCGCCGGTCGGCGAGGTTCGACAGGATACGCAGCAAGGGCCGCGCGCCGGTCCAGCCCGCCAGCACGGGCGCCACACGTTCGGCCATGGAGTTGACCGCGTTGGCGCCCATCGCGTCCAGCGTGTCGACCACCAGATGCACGATCACCATCGTGCCGGAGCGCGCCTCAACCAACCGCACGTCGATCTCGCGCAGGCCGCCGCCAAGCGAGGTGAGCTGCGGGTCGACCTCGTCGCAGATGGCACGGATCTCCTCGGTGCGGCCGAGGATCTGCGCGCGGGCGTTGCGCGGATCGCTCAGGCCGCAAAGCTGCACCTGCGCGATGGTCAGCGAACCGGAGTAGGAGGTGAAGAACCCGCCGGTATCCCGGCAGCGCTTGGCCGAATTGCAGACCGCCGCGATGACGGAGCTTTCCTCGGTCGCCATGGGCACGAGCATCTCTTCCCCGTCGACGATCATGTTGGTGGCGAGCCCGAGCGGCACCGGCATCACCCCGATGGCGTTCTCGATCAGCCGGTCGACGAGGCCGCCCTCGATAGGGCCCAGGTTGTCGAAAAGCTGCAGCGCCTCGGCATTGCCGCCAAGCCGTTCGGCGAGGATGCCGAGGCGTTCTTCGCGGCTGGCCTGAGCGAAACCGGGCAGGCGGGACGTGTGGTCTGTCATGGAAGTCTCCTGCGAAGGAAAGGCGGGGTCAGCCGCGAATGAGATAGCCGCCGTCCACGGGGATCGCCGCCCCCGTGACGAAACGGGCCGCCGGCGAGGCTAGGAAAAGCACCGTGCCGGCCATTTCCTCCGGCAGGCCCCAGCGGCCCAGCGGCGTGCGGGAGGTGACGCGGGCGTCGAGCCCGGGCATGTCCTTGCGGGCCTGCCGGGTCAGCGGCGTGTCGATCCAGCCCGGCAGGATGGTGTTGGCGCGGATGCCTTCCGACGCCCAGGACACGGCGAGGCTGCGGGTGAACTGCACCACCCCGCCCTTGGCCGCGGCATAGGCGCTGGTGGCCTCGTTCGCGAGGACGGACATCATGGAGCCGACGGTCACAATGCAGCCGTCGCCGCTTTCCTTCAGTAGGGGATAGAGCGCGCGGCAGGTCAGGAAGACCGAGGTCAGGTTGGTGTCGATCACCGCTTCCCAGTCGTCGAGGGTCAGGTCCTCGGGCCGCATCCGGCGGTTGGTTCCGGCGGCACAGACAAGCGTGTCGAAGCCGCCCAGAAGCTCGGTCACGGCCATTTCAAGCCGCGCCGCGTCGTCTTCGGAACCGGCATCCCCGGCGACGAAATGCACCGTGCCGTGGGGCGTGAGGGCAGCGAGCGCCTCGGCACCGCGCGCCTCCGACCGGCCGGTGATGATCACCTCCACACCGGCCTCGAGGAAGGCCCGCGCGATGGCGAGACCGATGCCGCTGGTGCCGCCGGTCACGACGGCACGGCGGCCTTTCAGGTCGAACAGGTCAGACATGGATGTCCTCAGTTACCGAGCGCCGCGGGCAGCCACAGCACAAGCGAGGGGAACAGGATGCAGAGCATCAGCCCGAAGATCTGGATCAGCACGAAGGGCACGATGCCGCGGTAGATCTGGCCGATGCCAAGTTCCGGCGGCGCGATGCCCCTCAGGTAGAACAGTGCGTATCCGAAGGGTGGCGTCAGGAACGATGTCTGGAGGTTGACCGCCACGAGCACCGCGAACCACGTCAGGGTGATGCCGGAGTTGCCCAGCCCGAAATCCAGCCCCGCGATGATCGGCGCAAAGAGCGGCAGCACCACGTAGGAGATCTCGATCCATTCGAGGAAGAAGCCCAGCACGAAGATCAGCGCCATGATGAGGAACAGCGTCTGGTAGGGACCGGAAGCGATGGCCATCACCGCGTCCTCGATCATGTAGTCGCCGCCCACGCGCTTGAAGATCGCCGAGAAGACGGTGGCGCCGATGGCGACCGACAGGATCATGGCGCTGGTGAGCGCGGTCTCCTGCACGCATTCCACAAGGTTCTTGCGGGTGAGCTGCCCCATGAACGCGGCGAGCAGCGTGGCCCCCAGCGCGCCGATGGCGGCGGCTTCGGTCGGGGTGGCGACACCCGCGACGATGGAGCCCAGGACGCCGAGGATCAGCAGGACCGGCGCCACGAGGTGTTTCGCCAGCGTAACGATCAGTTCGCCGATCGGGGTGGCCTCGGACTTCGGCGCCGGCGGTGCCTTCGACGGGTCGAGCCAGGTGGTCACGAGGATGTAGGCGGCATAGAGCCCGCCCAGCACGACGCCCGGGATCACCGCGCCCATGAACAGGTCACCGATGGAGATCGACAGGATGTCGCCCACGAGGACCAGCATGATGGAGGGCGGGATGAGGATGCCCAACGTCCCGGCGGAACAGATCGTCCCGGCGGCCAGCGACATGGAGTAGTTCTGCTTGATCATCACCGGCAGCGCCATCAGGCCCAGCATGACGACGGAGGCCCCGATGATCCCGGTGGAGGCCGCCATGACGACGCCCACGATGGTCACCGACAGGGCAAGCCCGCCCGGCCTTTGCGCGAACATCTTTTCCAGCGACAGCAGGAGGTTCTTGGCGATGTCGGATTTCTCCAGCATCAGGCCCATGAACACGAAGAGCGGCACCGCCAGCATCAGCCAGTTGGTCAGCGTTCCGGTGAAGATGCGCGACGAGACCGTGTTCAGGAACAACAGCGGCACGTCGCCAATGAAGGTGAAGAGGATGCCGACACCCGCCAGCACGAAGGCGACCGGGTAGCCGGAGAAGATGCCGGCGATCAGCACCCCGACCATGGCAAGGGGAAGCGCATATTCAGCCATTCCGGTCCTCGTGTTCTGGGTGGTCTGCCGGCGCGGGCGAGAAGATGCGCCCGAGATGGATCAGGATGCGGCCGATCCCGGTGATCCCGAGAAAGACGAACCCGAGCGGCAGGAACGCCTTGATCAGGTAACGGTCGGTCAGCCCGCCGTAGTCGGAGCGTTCGCCGGTGTTGAAGGAAAACTCGACGAAGCTGAGGCTCAGCCAGCCGATGATGACGCAGAAGGGCAGCAGGAAGATCACGTCGCCCAAGAGGTCGAGCACCGCCCGGCCGCGCGTCGAGAGCTTGTCGTAGACAAGGTCCACCCGGACGTGCTGATCCCGTGCGAGGGCATAGGACATGCCCAGCATGATGATGATGGCCAGAAGATGCCATTGCAGCTCGGCAAGGCCGGTCAGGGTCAGCTCTGTGCCGAAGAGCGGCAGGTCGGTCTGCCACGTGGCGATCTGGCCCACGTGCATGAGCGACCCGATCACGGCCACGAGCACCAGCGCGATCATTGGCAGCAACAGCCACGCCGCGGCGCGTCCTGGCCATGCGCCCGTTTGCACGAGCGCATGGCCGACGCGCTCCAGTCTGGAACGCGAAGTCATGGCAGGATCAGTCCGCTGCGGGGATCTGCTGCAGGTCGTTCCAGACCTGTGCCTTGGCCATGTAGTCCTGGATGGACTGGTACGCCTCGGCGACGATCGGGTCGGCGGCGGCTGCCTCTTCCAGAACTTCGGTGGAGGCTTCGCGCAGCGCGGCCAGAACCTCGTCCGGGAAGCGCTTGGTCTCCACGCCCATCGCGCGGAACTCCTCGATGATCTCGCCCTGCGGTTCCGGTGCGGCGGCCAGCGACCAGGTCACGGTCGCCTTGCAGGCGGTCAGGATCTGCTCCTGCACTTCCTCGCCGAAGCCGTTCCAGACGTCCATGTTGACGATCAGGGAGTTCCAGCTTGCCGGCTGGTGCCAGCCCGGGAAGTAGTAGTACTTAGCGATCTCGGCAAAGCCGAGCGACTTGTCCACCACGGGCAGCGAGAACTCGGTCGCGTCGATGCGGCCGCGCTCGAGCGCGACGTAAAGCTCGCCGCCGGGGATCAGCTGGGTCGATGCGCCCAGCTTGTTCAGCACCTGGCCGCCCATGCCGGAAATCCGCATGCGAAGGCCCTGCAGGTCCTCGACGGTGTTGATCTCCTTGTTGAACCAGCCGCCCGGCTCGGGCGCGGTGACGTGGCAGGGCAGCAGTTTGACGTTCAGCGGCGTGTAGGCCTTCTGGACGATCTCCATGCCGCCGCCTTCCCACATCCAGCCGGTGAACAAGTCCGGGCCGGGGCCGAAGGGCATGGCGCCCGCCAGCGCGGCAACCGGGATCGTGCCGCCCCAATAGCCTATGAAGTCCCAGCCCGCCGGGATCGCACCCGAGCTGACCTGGTTCAGCACTTCCAGTGCCGGGACGAGGTCGCCTGCACCGTGGACGCGCAGTTTCACTTCGCCATGCGTGGCAATGTCGATGTTCTTCGCCAGAACTTCCGCGCCCTCACCGAGGAACGGCATGTTCTTGGGGAAGGTGCTGGCTACGTCGAGCGTCTCGGCCTGCACGAAGCCGGCAGTGGAAATGGCGAGCGCTGCAGTCAGTGTCGCAACAGTTTTCAAGTCGTGTCCTCCCAAATGGGTCCGCCCGGTGTCTCCTCCCCGGGTCGGACAGATCTGATTCGCCCTCCGAAAAGGGCGCTGGCATCGCAGGTTTTCCTTGCCCCGCTTGACTTTGTCCGAGGCGCTCGGCAAACTGCGATCACAGATCAACGATAACCAAAGGGCGCCACGATGCAAGGCGATTCCGTCACCGGCCTCGACTCCATTTCAACGCCCCTCCAGCGCGACAGCCTTCAGCAACAGATCTACAACAGGCTCTTCAACGGGCTTGTGACAGGCGCCTACCTGCCGGGTGAGGTCATCTCCTCGCGGCGGATGGCGCAGCAGCTTGGGGTCAGCGCGATGCCGGTGCGCGAGGCGCTGACGCGGCTCACCGCCGAAGGTGCGCTGGAACTGACGAGCAGCCGGACACTGCAGGTCCGCACGCTCAAGCCGGAGAATTTCGACGAGGTCACCGCCATCCGCATCGCCAACGAAGGCATGGCCGCCGAACGCGCCGCGCGGCAGGTCACCGCGGGCGACATCGCCCGGGTGCGCGCCCTCCACAAGGAGCTGTCGCGCGCCGCGGAAGGGCAGGAGACCGACCGCTACCTTGCCGCCAACGCCGCCTTTCACGGCGGGATCTACCGCGCCGCGCACTGGCCGCTTCTGATGGACATCATCAAGCGGCTGTGGTTGGCGGTCGGCCCCTCGATCCGGGTCAGCGTGCCGGATCACCATCACATGGCGACCTCGATGACGTTTCACGACGCCGCGCTGACCGCGCTCGAAGCGCACGATCCGGAGGGGCTCCGGACCGCCATCGTCGAGGACATCCGCACCGCGGCCATCGACATACGCGCCCGGCTCGAGGAAGAGGCCCGCCCGGCGCCGGGCCATCAGGGCGGCTGACGCTGTCACGGCCATCGCGCCGGACATCACCACAGGGAGGACACCAACATCATGAGCATTCTCGGATCATTGACGCCTGCAAAGGGCCTGCGCGTCCTGATCACCGCCGGGGCGGGGGGCATCGGTCAGGCCATCGCCCGCGGCTTTGTCGAAACCGGCGCCCGCGTCCACATCTCGGACATCGACGAGGCGACGGTCAGTGCCGCGACCGGCGGCGCGATCACCGGCAGCGTGGCCAACGCCGCCGACGAGGCGCAGACGAAGGCGCTGTTCGAGGAGGCGCGCGAGCAGATGGGCGGCCTAGACGTGGTCATCGCCAATGCCGGTGTCGCCGGGCCGACCTCCCGCGTGGGAGAGATCAGCCAGGCCGACTGGGACGAATGCCTCGAGATCAACCTGCGCGGCGCCTACCTGGCCGCCCGCTTCGGCGAGGCCGAGCTGAAGGCCAACAAGGGCCTGTTCATCGCCATGGCCTCTGTCGCCGGGCGCCTGCCCTACGCCTTCCGCACACCTTATGCCGCGTCGAAGTGGGGCGTGATCGGCCTGGCCAAGAGCCTCGCCACCGAGATGGGCCCCGACGGCGTGCGCGCCAACGCGATCCTGCCCGGCATCGTGAAGGGACCGCGCATCGACAAGGTGATCCAGGCCCGCGCCGACCAGGTGGGCGTGTCCTTCGAGGAGATGCGCGAGCAGTACCTCGCCAAGGTTTCGCTCCGCCGGATGGTGACGGCGGAGGACATCGCGGCCATGTGCCTCTTCCTCGCCAGCCCGGGCGGCAGCAACGTCTCGGGGCAGGCGCTCAGCGTCTGCGGCAACGTGGAGACGCTGTGATGGCGGAGCCTTCGATCGCGATCGTCGGCAGTGGCCTGATCGGCTGCGCCTGGGCCGTGACCTTCGCCCGCGGCGGCTGCTCCGTCGCGATGTACGATGCGACGGAGGGGGTGGCCGCGGCAGCCCCCGACCGCATCCGCGCCATGGCCGAGGAGATGGCCGCAGCCGACCTGCTGATGGGCGAGACACCGGATTCGGTCGCTTCCCGCATCCGCGTGGCGACCGACCTTGCCGACGCGCTGAAGGGCGCGTCCCACGTGCAGGAGAACGTCCCGGAGAAGCTGGAGATCAAGCAGGCCGTCTGGGCAGAGCTCGACCGGCTGGCGCCCGAGGATGCGGTGCTGGCCAGCTCCACCTCCGCGCTGCTGCCTTCCGCCTTCACCGAAGGGCTGGCCGGGCGGCACCGCTGCGTCGTGGCCCATCCGATCAACCCGCCCAGCCTGATCCCCGCGGTCGAGGTCGTCCCCGCGCCCTGGACCGATCCGGAGGTGGTCGAACGCACCGCGCAGCTCATGGAGCGGGTCGGGCAGAAGCCCATCCGCATGAAGCGCGAGGTCGACGGCTTCCTGATGAACCGCCTTCAGGGCGCGCTCCTGCAGGAGGCGTTTCGCCTTGTTGATCAGGGCATCGCCGCGCCGGAGGACGTGGACATCGGCATCCGCGAGGGGCTGGCGCCGCGATGGGCCGTGGTGGGTCCGTTCGAGACCATCGACCTGAACGCGCCCGGCGGCGTGCGCGACTACGTCGCCCGCTATGGCGGGATGTATACCAACATGACCCCCAGCCAGCGCGACCCTGCCGACTGGTCTGGCCCCGCGCTCGACCAGATCGACGCCGCCCGGCGCGCTTCCGTGCCACTCGACGATATCCCGAAGGCCCAGGCGCGGCGCGACAGCCGCCTGACGGCCCTTATGCAATTCCTGCGCGGCCAGAGCCGCGCCTGAGATTTCCCCGGAGGAGAACGGGCATGCCCAGAACCAGCAACAAGATCATCATCAGCTGCGCCGTCACCGGCGCGATCCACACCCCCTCGATGTCGCCGCATCTGCCGGTGACACCGCAGGAGATCATCACCGACAGCCTCGCCGCCGCCGAGGCGGGCGCGACGATCCTGCACCTGCACGCGCGCGACCCGGAAACCGGCAAGCCCACGCAGGATCCGGACGCCTTCCGCGCCTTCCTGCCGCAGCTCAAGCAGGCCACCGGTGCGGTGCTGAACCTGACCACCGGCGGCTCTCCCCACATGACCGTGGCGGAACGGATGCGCCCGGCGGCCGAGCTGAAGCCCGAGGTGGCCAGCCTGAACATGGGCTCGATGAACTTCGGCCTCTACCCGATGCTGAACCGCTTCACCGAGTTCAAGCACGAGTGGGAACGCCAGCACCTCGAGAACAGCCGCGACCTGGTGTTCAAGAACACGTTCGCGGACATCCAGCACATTCTCGAGGTCGGCAACGCCAATGGCACGCGCTTCGAGTTCGAGTGCTATGACACCTCGCATCTCTACAACTTGGCGCATTTCGTGGACCGCGGGCTGGTGAAGGCGCCGTTCCTCGTCCAGACGGTCTTTGGCCTGCTGGGCGGCATCGGCGCGCACCCCGAGGATGTGGCGCACATGAAGCGCACCGCCGACCGGCTGTTCGGCGACGACTACGTGTGGTCGGTGCTGGGCGCGGGCCGCAACCAGATGAACGTCGCGGCGCAGGCAGCAGCACAGGGCGGCAACGTCCGCGTCGGACTGGAGGATTCGCTCTGGATCTCGAAGGGCAAGCTGGCGGAAAGCAACGCCGATCAGGTGCGCAAGGCGCGGCTCCTGCTCGAAGGGCTGGGTCTGGAGGTCGCGACACCGGACGAGGCGCGCGGCATGCTGGACCTCAAGGGCGCCGACAATGTCGCGTTCTGAAGCCTTCCCGGTTGTCGTCACGGGCGGCAGCCGGGGCATCGGGGCGGCCACGGTCGCCCTGCTCGCAGGACGCGGCCATCCGGTCGTGTTCTCCTACGCCTCCAACGACGCTGCCGCGGGGGCGCTCTGCGACCGCGTGGCGGAGGAGGGCGGTCAGGCCGTCGCCTTCAAGGGCGATGCGGCGGACGAGGGCGCGGTTGCCGCGCTCTTCGCCACCTGCGTCGACCGCTTCGGCGCGCCCGGCGGCGTCTTTGCCAACGCCGGCATCACCGGCCCGGCCTGCGGTCTGGGCGACCTTTCGCCTGAAGATCTGCGCCGGGTGCTGGATGTGAACGTCGCGGGCACCTTCCTGACAGCGCAGGCGGCCCTGCGCACCATGCCGGACGGCGGCGCCATCGTCCTGATGTCGAGCCGCGCGGGCCGTTTGGGCGGCGCGGGCGAATGGCTGCACTACGCCGCCAGCAAGGGCGCCATCGACACGTTCTGCGTCGGGCTTGCACAGGAGGCCGGACCGAAGGGCTTCCGCGTGAACGCCGTGGCGCCCGGCTTGATCGAGACGGAGATCCACGCCGCCGCAGGCCGGGGCGACCGGCTGAAGACCGCCGGAACTGCCGTGCCGCTGGGCCGGACCGGCACGGCGGAAGAGGTCGCGCAGACAGTGGCTTGGCTCATGTCCGACGACGCCTCCTATATCTCCGGAACGATTGTCGACATTAGCGGCGGGCGCTGAGCGGATGTCTTGACAACAGGGTGGCAAATTGCCACCTTTAGGGGCAGGAGGTGCCCCATGGCCAGATCCGTGAAATTCGCAGACGAAACGCTGGTAGAAGACGCCCGCGTCGAATCCGAACTGCAAAGCCGCTCTCTCGCCGGCCAGATCACCCACTGGGCCCGCATCGGCCGTGCCATCGAACGCTCCGGGACCTTCGACCACGCGCGGCTGTCGCGGGTCCTGGCCGGAGAGGCGGAGACCACGACCCTCACCGCCGAGGAAAAGGCCGTCTGGACCGAACGCTTCCTTGCGCGGATGGACGCACCCGGCCCCGGGGAAGAGGCGCACTTCGACGCGCTGCGCAAAACCGGCGGGGCCGTGGGCCTTGACGCATCGGGCACCATTGTCCGGGCGGAGCCGTCGCCCGGCGAATGACCCCAACGATGATCCTGCTGGCCGGCCCCAACGGGGCGGGCAAGTCGACCCTCTACCAGACCCGCGTGGCGCCCGCCTTCGCGGGTCCCTTCGTGAATGCCGACCAGATCCAGCGCGACGAACTGCGCGATCCCGGCCCCGAAGCCTCCTACGAAGCCGCCCGCATCGCCGACACCCGGCGGGCCGAAATCATCGCCCGGGGCGGCGACCTCGTGACCGAGACGGTGTTTTCCCATCCCTCCAAGCTCGACCTCTTGAGGGATGCGCAGGCGCGGGGATATGACGTCTGGGTGATGCACGTGGGCGTCGACAGCGCCGACCTCTCCGTCGCGCGCGTCGCCTTCCGCGTGGAGCAGGGCGGCCATTGCGTGCCGGAGGACAAGATCCGCGCCCGCTACGACCGGTCGGCGCCGCTGATCCGCGAGGCCGTGCGCATGGCCGACACCGGGCTGGTCTACGACAACTCGGTGGCCGGGCAGCCCCCGAAGCTGGTCCTGACCTTCCGGCGCGGCGCACTGGCGACGGTGCGCCCGAACCCTCCGGACTGGATTTGCCGGACCTATGCGGCGGACCTGACGAGGCGCTAGTGCGGGTTTTCAACGGTTTGCGGACGTCGGCATTCCCTGCGGTCCACCTCAAACGCACGAAGCCCCGTTCGCTGGCACCGGTTAGCGTTCGGACGATGCAGGGGACGCGCGTGGTATTTGCGACACAGAAATCCCGGCAATCCTTTCGCATCTTTAACTGATTAAATCACTCGGATAAGAGACAGCTACTTGCTGCGCCATCCAGATTTCCGTGTCCAGACAGCTTCGCAGCGTCAAAAAATCACGAACCTGAGGGACATTGGAAATGCGCAGTCTGAGACAGCGGCCCGCTGCGGCCGCCCGAACTTCCGTGGGGCAACGAAACCTTATGGTCGGGACTTCCCTGACCGCCGCCTGCCTGGCCGGTTTCGCCTATGCCCAGGACACCGCCACTGACGGAGCCACGATCGTCCTGCCGACGCTCGAGGTGGAAACGACAGCAGAGCCGGCACCGGCTCCGGCCCGTGCGGCGCCCGCACCGCGCCGTACCGCTTCGGCCCCGCGCCGCGCGCCTGTGCCGCAGGTCTGCACGCCGGAACTGGCGGGCACCCCGGTCTGTGCCGAGCAGGAGGCCGCAGAGGCTGCCGCTGCACAGGCAGCCGCCGAAGCCGCGGCCGCAGCAGAGGCCGCACGTCAGGCCACCGCAGGCACCAACCCGAACGCCGACCCAGACGCGCCGTTCCGCGCCGTGACCAGCGCGAACTCCAAGCTCAGGGGCGAGATCGCGGACATGCCGCGCACCGTGACCGCCGTCACGAAAGAGGTGCTGGAAACCACCAACACCACCTCCGTCCGGCAACTGGCGCGCAACACGCCGGGGATGAGCCTGGGCTTCGGCGAGGGCGGCAATGCCTTTGGCGACAACATCTACATCCGCGGCTTCAAGGCGAACAACGACGTGTACGTCGACGGCGTGCGCGATCCCGGCACCTCGGTCCGTGAGACCTTCGACACCGAGCAGGTCGAGATCATGAAAGGCCCGTCCGGGTCGGTCGGCGGGCGGGGCGCCACGGGCGGCACCATCAACCTGACCACGAAGCAGCCGCAGGACGTGGACTTCCAGCACTACTCGTTCGAGGCGACCAGCGCGGGCACCGTGCGGGCGACGGCGGACATCAACCTTGCCACCAACGACCGTCTGCAACTGCGGTTCAACACCATGCTGCAGGAAGGCTGGGTGGCCGGGCGCGACGACGTGCGTGACGACCGGCAGGGGGCGGCAGTGGCGCTGCGCTACAAGCTGACCGACGACGTGACGGTGGATGCGTCCTACTCCTTCACCCGCTTCGACCAGACACCGGACTGGGGTGTGCCCTTCACCACCGGACGTCCGGACGGCAAGACCGGCCCGGTGACCGAGTTCGGTGTCGACCGGGACACCTTCTACGGCATCGCGGATCGCGATTACCAGGAAGCCACCCGCCACGTCGCGACCGGGCGCGTGACTTGGGACATGGGCAACGGGTTGACGCTGACCAACACTCTGCGGGCCTCGGAGACGATCAACGACTACATCCTGACCGCACCTTCGAGCACAACGGAGAACGGGTCGAACGATCCGTCCGACTGGACGACCGGGATCAGCGACAAGTCGCGTTACCAGGTGACGGACGTGATCTCGAACACCACCGAAGTGACGGGCGAGGCCGGATGGTTCGGAGTTGGCCACAACTTCGTCGCCGGCGTGATGGTGCAGAAGGAGGAGGTGATGGCCGACCGCTATCCCGGCTCCACCGAGGACTTCCCGGCGGGCGGACGCGGATGCACCGTCGACGTCGAGGACCCGGACACCTCGCCGTGCTGGGACGGCAACATGCCGTCGCGCAACCACGACAAGACCGTCACCGAGGTTCAGACCTTGTCGGCCTACTTCGTCGACCGGATCGAGTTCTCGCCGCAGTGGGCGCTGGATGCGGGCGTGCGGGTGGACTCCTATGACATCGAGCGGACAAGCTCCGGCTCGACGCTCAGCCGTAACGACGTGATGTGGAACGGCAACCTCGGCCTGACCTACAAGCCGACCGAGGCGCTGACGCTGTACGGCAGCGCGGCCACGTCCACCACCCCGATGGGGGCAGAGGTCGCCGCGGGCGGCGGGTTCTACGGCGGTCTCGACACCGGCGGCGAAACGCTGAAGCCGGAACGCAACATCGCTTACGAGCTTGGCGCGAAATACGAGCTCATGGACGATCTGCTTCTGACGGCCGCGGTGTTCCAGACCACCAAGCAGAACGCGCGCGAGGACGTTGGTCCGCGCGGGTCCGCGGTCACGCAGGACACGCTTGAATACCGCCTGCGCGGGATCGAGCTGGGTGTTGCGGGCAAGGTCGACCGGTTCGGCCTGTACGGTGGCGCGGTGTTCATGGAGAGCGAGATCCTCGACTCGGCGGACTCCAGCGTTGTCGGCAAGGAACTGGCCACCATCGCGCACCAGCAGTTCAACCTGCTGACCACCTACGATGTCACCGACAGGCTGATGCTCGGCGTGCAGTCGAACTGGAAGGGCGAGGTCAAGCTGGGCTCCCTGGCGCCCAACGACAACCGGCTTCCGTCCTACTGGTCGTTCGACCTTGTCGGCTCCTACGACATCAACGACCGGATGGACGTGCGGTTCGGCGTGAAGAACGCGGGCGACGAAGTCTACTACGACACCGCCTACCGTTCGGGTGAACCCTTCACCTACGTCGCCCCCGGGCGCGAGGCATGGGTCGCCATCGACATGAAGTTCTGAGGCACGGGACTTTCACCGGCGGGGGCGGCCTTTGCGCCGTCCCCGCCACTCATCGTGGCCATTCATCGAAGAGGACGACATGCTCATCACCATCCCCGAGCTCTTCGCCAAGGACGAGGTGCAGGCGATCCGGGCAGAGCTGGACGCCGCCGACTGGCAGGACGGGCGCGCCTCTGCCGGGGCGCAGTCGCAGGGCGTGAAGCGCAACCGCCAGCTCGACCCTCGGTCGCAGGCGGGGCAGGCCATCGGCCAGCGCATCGTGGAGCGGCTGCACCAGACGCCGCTGTTCCTGTCCGCCGCGCTGCCGCTGCGCATCCTGCCGCCGATGTTCAACCGCTACGAAAGCGGCGAGACCTTCGGCGTGCATGTCGACAACGCCATCCGGGTGAACCCCTTCAGCGGCGAGCGGCTGCGCACCGACCTGTCGATGACGATCTTCTTCTCGGAACCGGAGGAATACGAGGGCGGCGAACTGATCGTCGAGGACCACTACGGCACGCAGGAGGTCAAGCTGCCCGCGGGGGACATGGTGCTCTATCCCTCGACCTCTCTGCACGAGGTGACGCCAGTGACAAAGGGCGCGCGGGTGTCGTCCTTCTTCTGGCTGCAGAGCATGGTCCGCTCGAACGAGCAGCGCACGATCCTCTTCGATATGGACCAGGCGATCCAGGCGCTGGCCGGGCGGGTCGGTATCGATGACCCGGAGGTCGTCACCCTGACCGGCATCTACCACAACATGATCCGCCAATGGACGGACGTCTGACCATGGATTATCTGAACATACCGTATGTATACGCTCTGCGTGCAGAGCTGCTGGCCTGGCTGTCGGAGGCCGGTCAGGACCACATGTCGCCGGTCGGCATGTACCTTGCCGCCGACATCGTCGTGAAATCGGTGATGGTGTCGCTGGCCGTGGCCTCGGTACTGGTCTGGGCGATCTTCCTGGCCCGGGTCGTGCTGCTGATGCTGGCGCGGCGGCGGCTGGCGCGGAACTACCGCGCGCTCGACCGGGCCGGAACGCTTGAAACCGCCGCAGCGCGGTTCCGCAAGCGGCGCGGTGTCATGGGCGCCATGGTCCGGGCGGCTCTGGCAGAACGTCAGCGCTCAGGCAATGCGCCCGGTGCCGGAATCAAGGAACGGGCCGAAAGCGCGCTGTCGCGGGTCGAGGTCGGGGCGGCGCGCAGCCAGCAGCGCGGCTCAGCCCTCCTGGCGATCACCGGCTCCACCGCGCCCTTCATCGGGCTTTTCGGGACGGTCTGGGGGATCATGAACAGCTTCATCTCGATCGCCGAGACCAACACGACGAACCTGGCCGTCGTCGCCCCCGGCATCGCGGAGGCGCTGCTGGCCACGGCCATCGGCCTTGTCGCGGCAATTCCCGCGGTGATCTTCTACAACCTGCTGGCGCGGATGCTGGGCGGGTACAAGGTCATGCTTGGCGATGCTTCGGCTCTGGTACAGCGGACCCTGTCGCGCGATCTGGATCTGGCCATGCGGCCAAGGATGGCGCGGCCCGAGGCCTTCGGCGACGTGGCGCAGCATCAGGCGGCGGAGTGATCCGATGGGGGCAAGGCTTTCGGGTGGCGATGACGATGACATGGCGGAAAACGCCGACATCAACATCACGCCCTTCATCGACGTCATGCTGGTGCTGCTGATCATCTTCATGGTGGCGGCGCCGCTGTCGACCGTGGACATCCCGGTTGAACTGCCGGTCGCCGTGGCGGAAGCGCCGCAGCGCCCGTCCGAGCCGGTGTTCATCACCCTGAAGGAAGACCTGTCTCTGGCGGTGGGCGAGGTGGAAACCACGCTCGACGCGCTGGTGATGGAGATCGGCATCGCCACCATGCTGAACCGCGACGAGCGGCTCTATATCCGCGCCGACAAGGCGGTGCCCTACGGAGAGCTGATCCGCGTGATGAACGTGCTGCGCGCCGACGGATACCTGAAGGTCGGGCTGGTCGGGTTGGACGAGGCCGCGGCGCCCGAAGGGACAGAGGTCGGCGGCGCAGGGGAGGCCGTGGAATGAGCCTTGCCTATCGCGGGGCAGCGGGCCTTCTGCCGATGGTGGTTGCGGGCGTGGCGGTCAGCCTGGCCGTGCATGTCGCCCTGCCCGCAAGCCTCCTGGCCCGCGCGCCGGAGCCGGAGCCGGAGGTGCGGCGCGAGGACACCGGCGTGCAGGGCGCGATCATGTTCGACCTCTCCGACATCATCGCCGCCCCTTCCGACGCAGGCGAGGACAGCACCGCCGTCGAGGAGGCGGTGGAGGCCCCGACCGTCACGGAATCGCCCGAGGCCGTCCATGCGGCGCGCGCGGCGGACGAGCCCATCCTCAACCAGACGCCCTACGAGGTGCAGGACGAGGAGCTGAAATTCGGCATCGCCACGCCCGAACCGGAGCAGGAAACCGAAGAGATCGCCGAAGAGGTCGCACAGGAGTTCGAGGAAGAACAGATCGACCAGGCCAGCCAGACCGGCGCGGTAGAGGCGGAGGCGTCGGAGGCTTCCGTCTCCGGCGTCGATGCGGAAGCGCAGGCCGAAACCGCTCAGGCCGAGAGCGAGGGCCTGACCGCCGAACAGATGGCCGAGATCACCGAATGGCAGAAGGCTGTCGTTCTGCGCATCGCGAAGGCCAAGGCCTATCCGCAGGCGGCGCGCAAGAAGGGGCTGGAAGGCGAGGTGCGCGTGAAGTTCACCATCGACCGCTACGGCGCCGTGACCGCGCGGGAGGTGGAGCAGTCGTCCGGGGCGGCCGTGCTGGACGAAGCGGCGCTCGAGGTCTTCGACAAACTCGACCGGCTGCCGACGCCGCCGAACCACCTGACGGGCGACAGCTTCACGCTGGTCATCCCGCTGAACTACACGATTCGGAAAGGGTAGCGGGCTGGACGCAGGCGGGGGAGATGTCCTCCGGCGTCCGGCATCCCGCCAGCGCCATTGTCACCTCAAGCTCATCCCTCAAAAGGCGCAGCACATGGCTGACCCCCAGCGCGCCCGCCACGGCCAGACCGTGACACACCGGGCGGCCGATCAGCACCGCAGAGGCGCCGAGCGCCAGCGCCCTGAACACGTCGGCGCCGCGCCTTATGCCGCCGTCCATCAGCACCGGCACCGCGCCACACACCTGCGCCACGACGCCGGGCAGGGCAGAGATCGCCGAGGGCGCGCCATCCAGCACCCGCCCGCCGTGGTTGGAAACGATGATGCCCGCCGCGCCGGCGGTGACGGCCTGTGCCGCGTCGCCGGGGTGCAGGATTCCTTTCAGCAGGACGGGCAGGGGGGCATTGGCGCAGAACCAGGCCACGTCCTCCCAGTCGGGCAGAACATGGGCGACCCGGTCGAAAAGCACCGACTCGCCGTCCTTCAAAGGGGCGAACTGGGGCCGCGGCAGACCGTCGAGGTTCACGGCGCGGATGCCCGCGGGCAGGTTGAAGCCGCTGGCGATCTCCGCGTCGCGGATGCCGTTCACCGGCGCATCGACGGTCAGGACCAGCGCGGCAAACCCGGCGCGGGCGGCACGTTCGGCCAGCGCCATGGTGGGCGCGCGCCCGGCCTGCCAGTAAAGCTGCATCCACTGGCAGGCGGTGCCTGCTTCGCGCACCGTCTCCATCGGCTGGCCGGCCTGCGCGCTGAGGCACATGCCGACACCCTGCGCGGTGGCCGCCGCCGCGACGCCTGCCTCGCCCTCTGCGTCCAGCACCGGCAGGTAGGCCATGGGGGCGATCAGCATCGGGACGTCGAGGCGTCGTCCGAGCAGGGTCCGCTGCGTGTGCCCCTCGGCCAGAGGCGCCAGCGCACGGGGCCAGATGCGGATCTGTTCGAGGTCGCGCAGGTTGGCCCGGCAGGTTTCCTCGCGCCCGGCGCCGCGCAGGAAATAGGCGGCGGTTGCGGGCGGCAGAAGGGCCTCGGCCCGGGTGGCGTAACCGGCCAGCCCGCCGGGCAGGGCACGGGCCTGATCGGTCATTTCGTCAGGATGAGCTTGCCGGCCCGTGTGATGCGGAGGGTGTAGACCTGACCGTTCAGCTCGATCTCGGCCTTGACGCCTCCGGGGATCAGGCTGCGGGCATCGTAGCGGGTGGTTCCATCGTCTGTGATCTCGGGTTGCGGAAGTTGGCCCTGGGGCATGTCACGATCCTTCGACAGGTCTTTTGTGCCGTCTTTTCAAATGCCTCACCACGGGTTGGCGGGCATGTCCCGACCCGGATAGCCTAACTCGACAAAAATTGTCAATTAATTTGTCGCGCAGTCACCTTTGACGCCGCCGCGCCTACCTTGCGTGCCGAAAGAACGGGCGCCGGACCTCAGGCGCGATCGAAGGCGGCGCGTGCGGCGGCGATGTGGGGCATACCCTGCGTAGCCCAGTCCACCATGGCCATGATGTGGGGCAGCAGGCCCTCTCCCAGCTCGGTCAGGCTGTAGCAAACGCTGGGCGGCTTGGTGTCGAAGACCTCGCGCCGGATGATTCCATCGCGTTCGAGATTTCGCAGCGACTGGGTCAGCATCCGTTTCGAGATGTCGGGCAGGGCGCGCAGCAGGGCGTTAAAGCGCACCGGCCCCTGCTCCAGCTCCATCAGGATCAGGACGGGCCACTTGGCGGACACGTGGTCCAGCACCTGCCGCACCGGGCAGTTGGTGGGATCGAATCCCTGCGTTTTCCAGTCCTGCAGCCGGTCGGTGACGGTAGATACCATGGGCGGTTCCCTTTCTGTTACCTTGTCCCGAAAAACTGCCTCCTTTCGGGGCACGGAGTAAGTCTCTAAATGAGACCTGTATCCGATTCTATACCTGAAAGGAAAGATCATGACCAAGTATCTGGTGACCGGCGCATCGGGGCAGTTGGGGCAGAAGGTGGTCGATCACCTCGCCACGCTGGTGCCTGCAAGCGACATCGTCGTGCTGGTGCGCTCCGACTCTGCGCGCGAGGCGTTCGAGGCGAAGGGCATTGCCGCGCGGCAGGCCGACTACGAAAACCCCGAGGCGCTGCGCGCCGCCTTCGACGGCGTCGACCGGCTGCTGCTGATCTCGTCGTCCGAGATTGGCAAACGCGCCGCACAGCACCGCAACGTCATCGAGGCGGCAAAGGCCGCGGGCGTCGGGTTCGTCGCCTATACCTCGATCCTGAACGCCGAAACGGGCGGTATGGCACTGGCCGAAGAGCACCTTCAGACCGAGGCGATGCTGCGCGATAGCGGCCTTCCCCACGCGCTTCTGCGCAATGGCTGGTATTCGGAGAACATCGCCGGGACCGCGCCGCAGGCCGTGGGTATGGGCCAGCACTTCGGGGCCGCGGGCGAGGGACGCTTCAACACCGCGTCGCGGCAGGACTATGCCGAAGCGGCGGCGGTGGTGCTGGCGGGCGAAGGGCAGGCCGGTGACGTCTATGAACTGGGCGGCGACAGCGACTTTTCCCTGACCGAATACGCAGCACTGCTGAGCGAAGTCTCCGGCAAGGACGTGGCCTACGTGGACATGGACCAGGCGGGTTATGCGGCAGCCCTGGTGGGCGCAGGCCTGCCCGAAGGGTTCGCCGGCATCCTGGCCGACAGCGACGCGAAGGCGGGGCAGGGCGCTCTGGCCACGCAGTCCCGCGACCTGAGCCGCCTGATCGGCCGCCCGACAACCCCGATGCGCGACACGCTGAAGGCCGTGCTGGGCTGAACGCCCGGCCTGTTCCGTCATCCGAGGGGCGGCCCTGCGGGGTCGCCCTTTTTTATGCAGGGATCGGTCAGAGAAGGGCGGCGGCGCGGCTGTCCTCCACCGCGAAGTCGATCAGGGCGCGGATCTTGCGGGGCAGGCTGCGCCCTTCGAGGTAGACGGCGCTGACCTGGATCGCGCTGCCATCGTAGCCCTCCATGACGGGCACAAGGCGGCCCGCGGCCATCGCCTCCGTCACGGCGAAGCGCGGGACGTAGCAGATGCCCAGCCCGGCGGCCGCCAGTTCCACCGCCGCGCGGGCGGAGTTGACGTGGAGCCGCCCCTGCACGTCCACCGCCTGTTCCTTGCCATCCTTCAGGAACACCCAGCAGCGCGGGGTGCGGCGGTTCGTGTCGAGGATGCAGGCATGGTAGCGCAGGTCGTCCGGGGTAACGGGGGCGCCCTGCGCTGCGATGTAATCGGGGCTGGCCGCCACGACCGACCGCATCTCTCCCAGCTTGCGGGATTTCAGCGACCGCATGTCCGACTGTCCGACGCGGAAGGCCAGGTCGATCCCCTCGCTGGCGAGGTCGACAAACCCGTCGTGCAGCCGCAGGTCGAAGGTCAGTTCCGGATTGCGGGCGGCGAAGCGGGCCAGCATGTCCGCCACGTAGACCTCGCCGAACGTGACGGGGGCCGAGATGCGGATGACGCCGGTGAACCCGCGCGAGCTGTCGGAGACCTCGGCCAGAAGCGCGTCGAGATCGTCCAGCAGCGCGGGCGCGCGGGCCAGCAGGTCCTCACCCGCCGGGGTCAGCCCGACCTTGCGGGTGGTGCGTTGAAACAGGCGCACGCCAAGGCGGCCCTCAAGCTCTGCAACGTATTTCGAGGTCAGCCGGTTCGACACGCCAAGCTGATCGGCGGCGGCGGTGAAGGAGCCGGTCTTGGCCGTGGCCACGAAGGCCTTGAGCTGCTCGACAACGTCCATGGCGGGCCATTCGGAACAAATCGGGGATAGTCATTCAATGATGACGCCATTTCGTGGATGAATGGCAAGCCCTAGATTGTGGTCAACGCAGATCGCCGGCGAAAGGGATTGCCAAAAGGCGCCCCGCACCGTCCCTGCAGAGGAGAGAGACCATGACCGCCACCCGCACGCTCGACGACCTGAAACAGGGACTGGCCCCGTCCGACCGGATGCCGGTGGTCTTCCTCGGCCACGGCAGCCCGATGAACGCCATCGAGGACACCGCCTACAGCAGGGCCTGGACCGAGCTGGGCCGCACGCTGCCGCGACCGAAGGCGATCCTCGTGGTCTCGGCGCACTGGATGACGCGGGGCACGACGCTGGTCGACGTCTCGGCCATGCCGAAGTCGATCCACGATTTCTACGGCTTCCCCGATGCGCTCTTTGCCCAGCGATACCCCGCGCAGGGCGCGCCGGAGATGGCGCGCGAGGTGGTGTCCCTGCTGGCCAGCCACCACGCGGAGGAAGACGACACCTGGGGTCTCGACCACGGGGCGTGGACAGTGCTGAAGTTCCTCTACCCCGGCGCAGACGTGCCGGTGTTCCAGGTCTCCATCGACATGGGCCGGGGGCTGGAGCACCAGCTGGAAATCGGGCGCACCCTGTCTGAGCTGCGCGACCGCGGCGTGCTGATCCTCGGGTCGGGCAACGTGGTGCACAACCTCGGTGCCATGAAGTGGGGGCAGGTGGCGCGGCCACACGACTTCGCGCTGGAATTCGACACGCTCTTTGCCGACCGGCTTGGGGACCGCGACCTTGCCGCACTGGCCGACCGGCAGGGGCTTGGGCCGCTGCTGCGGATGGCGCACCCCTCGGTCGATCACTACATGCCCGCGCTGACCATCGCAGGGGCGTCCGACGCCCGCGACGACCTGACATTCATGACGGACGCCATCGACCTCGCGTCGATCTCCATGCGCTCCTTCGTGTTCCACGCCCGCTGAAAGGACCAGGACAATGCTCGTGAACGGAAAATGGACGGAAGACTGGCAGCCAGTGCAGAAGGCGGACGAGAAGGGCCGCTTCGTGCGCCAGGTGTCGAGTTTCCGCAACTGGATCACCCCGGACGGCAGCGCCGGGCCGACCGGCGAGGGCGGGTTCGAGGCGGAAGCAGGGCGCTACCGGCTTTATGTCGCACTGATCTGTCCCTGGGCCTCTCGCACGCTGATGGCCCGCAAGCTGAAGGGGCTGGACGACCTGATCCCGGTCACCGTGGTGAACCCGGTGCTGACGGACCAGGGCTGGCAGTTCGGCGGCCATGACGGTGCAGACGCCGACCCGATGTTCGGCTCGACCTACATGTACGAACTCTACACCCGCGCCGACAGTGACTTCACCGGGCGGGCGACGGTGCCGGTACTGTGGGACATGAAGCGCAACGTGATGGTGAACAACGAAAGCGCCGACATCCTGCGCATGTTCGACACCGCGTTCGAGGGGCTGGTCCCCTCCGGCCTGCGTCTCTACCCGGAGGATCTGGGGGAGGAGATCGACGCGCTGAACGCGGTGATCTACGACCGGCTGAACAACGGCGTCTACAAGTCGGGGTTCGCCACTTCGCAGGAGGCCTACGACGAGGCTGTGGCCGGCGTCTTCGACACGCTCGACATGCTGGAGGAGCGGCTGACCGGGGATTACCTCTTCGGCGACCGGCTGACCGAGACGGACATCCGCGCCTTCGTCACGCTGATCCGCTTTGATGCGGCCTATCACGGGCTGTTCAAGACCAACCGCCGCCAGATCGCCGACTACCCGCGCCTCTCGGCCTACATGGCGCGCATCCTGTCCCTGCCCGGCGTGCGCGAAACGGTGAACATGGATCACATCACGCGCGGCTACTACGCCATCAAGGCGCTGAACCCCTCGCGCATCCGCCCCGTCGGTCCCCGCCACATCACGGAACTGCTGGACCTGTGACCCATCGCTTCGGTTTCGCCCGCGCGCCATGGCATCGGGCGAAACCTCCGCGTTGGGATTAATCCGCCCCGATTGTTGCAACCAAGTTGAAATGTCTCTTGTTCCGCAAAGTAGAAATGTCCCACCTGGGCGCTGAGGGAAGCAAAGCCTGACAGGGCGGAGACCTCATGTATCGCAGCCCTGGCTGGCTTTGCGGGCCTCCTTGGAGCGGCG
>NZ_JBRBWD010000047.1:0-3997 GCF_052825245.1 Sagittula sp. | reverse complement strand
GAGGGCTGATGCAACGTCGGCAGCTCCTTCTATACGGCGCAGCCGGTGCCGGCGTTCTTGGCCTGACGCTCTTCGTGGGCTGGTGGCGGGTGGACGGGCCCGGTGCGCCTGAACCAAAAGGGCAGCGGCCCCTGCCCCTATCGGCGATGGAGTTCCGGCTGACCGACCACGAGGAAAATGAGGTAGGGCCTGGCAACCTGATCGGTCGTCCCACAATGGTGTTTTTCGGGTTCACCTACTGCCCGGACGTCTGCCCGACGACCCTATCGGATATTTCCGGCTGGCTTGAGGAACTGGGCGACGAAGCATCAGAGATGAACGTGGTCTTCATCACGGTCGACCCGGAGCGGGACACGGTCGAGGCCATGGCCGAATATGTCGGCTATTTTCATCCGGTCATTCGTGGCTGGACGGGGCCGGAAGACCAAATTGCCCGCGCTGCAGAAGGGTTTCGTGCCTCATTTGAGCGCGTCCCGACTGAGGGCGGCGGCTATACGATGAACCATACGGCAAGCGTATTCTTGTTCGATGCCGAGGGTGAGCTCGTCACCATGATCGACTATCACGAGCAAAGAGAATTCGCGGTGCCGAAGATCCAGCGCGCACTGACAGAAGACGTAGAGGGGGCAACATGAAGATAAGAACTGTCTTGGCGGCCGTTGCGGTCGCAGGCGCATTTTCGGTGACCGCCATCGCCATCTCTGGCGTTCTGTCCAAAGAACCGGTGCCCCCTGCGATTGCTGAAGCGACCCTCTGGACTCCCAATCCGCTTGCGCCGCCTCGGATTACCGAAACCAATTCGGTCCGCCCTACACTCGCCCAGGCGGATATCGCATTCGAGTTCAGACCCCGGCCGCTCCTGACCGTTTCCCCCGCTGATACCTCCTTGCCATCTATCGAGCCCCCGCTGGTCACCTGGTCGCGGGAGATTGCGTCCGGCGAGACGCTTGATGCGGTCCTTTCCGATGCGGGGCTGGATGCTTCGGATCGCGCCGAAATCGCCTTGGCGATTGGCACGGAATACGATCTGCGCCGTCTGCGTCCGGGTCACATCATTACGGTGGTTTCCACAACGGACGACAACCCGCGTCGTGTAGAGCTCGCCGTCGAAGACGGTGTCCGGATAGAGGCGGTCTTCGGCGAACAGCTTGCCGCCCGCGTGTTGGACCCGGATCCCGAATTGGTGACTTTCGCCGGCGAGGCGGTGATCGAGAGCTCGATTTTCGCCGCCCTGAACACGGCAGACATCCCCGCCCGTTTTGCGGTGGACCTGGCGCAGATGCTGGGCGGCACCGTGGATTTCCGTCGTGATCTTGCGGGTGGCGAGACGATGCGCCTCCTTTGGCGCGAGGCCCGAGACGGGAACAAGAGGATTGGTCAGCCCGAGCTTGCCTTTGCCGCACTGGATATCGATGGCTCGGTCTATGAAATCGTCTGGCCGAACGACGGCAGCGGCCAAGCGACGATCTATGTCGACGGAGAAGTCCTGCGCGTGTTTGCGCAACCGGTCGAAGGTGCACGGCTGAGTTCTGTGTTCGGGCGCCGCACCCATCCGGTCTACGGCAATGTACGGATGCACACAGGAGTCGACTTCGCGGCGGCGCGCGGCACGCCGGTACAGGCGACGGCGCCGGGCCGCGTTAGCTTCATCGGCCGACGCGGTGGGTATGGCCGGGTCGTCGAGATCGCTCATGGCTCCGACACCCTGACGCGCTATGCGCATCTGAGCGCCGTACCGGACGGGCTCACACAAGGGCAACGCGTGATGGCCGGAGATATGATCGGGCGGGTCGGTGCGACGGGTACCGCGACAGGCCCCAACCTACATTACGAAGTGCTGGTGGACGGTCGCCCAACCGACCCTCTCTCTGACGACCGATTGGCAGAGGCGGCCGAGCGTGAAGCGGACGACACGGCCGCGCTTGAGCGACTGCGTGAGGCGCGTTCACTTCTTGCTGAGAGGCTCGCCAGCGAATTTGCACAGACGACAACCGAAAGGCTTTGATCCATGAAACGATTTACTCCCGCTCTTGCCATCGCATTTGCCTTGCTTCCTGCGGCGCAGGCCGTCGCAGAGGCGATTCAGATCGACGTCCGGAAGACAAACGGCTGCGGCTGTTGCCTGTCCTGGATGAAGCACCTCGAGGAGAATGGCTTCGCGCCGATGGGCGAGGACATGTTCGGAGGATCTCTTGTGCGCTTCAAACTCGACAATGGCGTGCCGCAGCGCATGGTCTCCTGCCATACGGCTTTGGTCGACGGCTATGTGATCGAGGGCCACGTGCCGGCGGCTGACATCCAACGTCTGCTGGAGGACCGGCCAGACGCGGTAGGCCTGGCGGTGCCGGGAATGCCCTACGGGTCGCCCGGCATGGGACCGGAGGACGACCGGGAGGCTTACGATGTCTTCCTGATCCACGAAGACGGATCGACCGAGGTCTACACCAGCTACTCGGCTCCTGACTGAACTCGCGGCAGAACCTTAACAATTGGAACCCCTCTCCCCCATAGCGCTTGGCTTTCTTGGAAGCCTGGCCGCCGGATCGCTGACCGCGGTCGGGGCGGTCCCCGTTCTTTTTGGGCGCATCCCGTCCCGGGCCCCGCGCGATCTGCTGCTTGGCTTCGCGGCGGGTGTCATCCTAGCGGATTCGTTCTTCACGCTGATCATCCAGGCACTCGACGAAGCTGAAGCAAAGTTCGACAACGGTGCTCTCCCGGCGGCCATCGTATGTGTTGCGATCCTGCTTGGCATGGGCGCGATCGCTCTGATGAACGAACGGCTACCGCATGAACATTTCAAGACGGGGCGGGAAGGTCCCGACGCCGCATCGCTGCGGCGCGTCTGGCTTTTCATCATCGCGATCACTATCCACAATTTTCCCGAAGGGCTTGCCGTCGGCGTCGGGTTCGGGGCTGACGGTTTGTCGGGCGGGTTGCCACTTGCGATCGGTATTGGATTACAGAATGCCCCCGAAGGTCTGGCGGTGGCGGTTTCGTTGCTCGGCGAGGGCTATTCCAGGCTTCGCGCCTGGGGCATCGCCGCTCTGACCGGTCTCGTCGAGCCCGTCGGTGGACTTCTCGGCGCAGGGATTATCAGTCTTTCGCAACCGCTGCTGCCCTGGGGTCTCGCCTTCGCAGCAGGTGCGATGCTCTACGTCATCAGCCACGAGATCATTCCGGAAACCCACCGATCCGGCCATCAGAACAGGGCGACGCTCGGCCTCGCCGTTGGTCTTGTGATCATGTTGTTCCTCGACGTCTGGCTGGGATAAGCTGATGAGAACTTGCCTCTTCGTCGGTCTGCTTGCTGCGCTGATCGCCTTTCTTGTCGATCAGGCAACGAAGGCAATCGTTGTGTCCAATGCGACTGTTCTTAGTTCCGGCGTATCGGTCTTTCCCGGCTTCAATCTCATCTACCTGCGCAATGACGGAGTGACCTTCGGGCTTCTCGGCGGCGCGCCGTGGTGGAGCCTTGTCTTACTGGCGCTTGGCATCTGCGTCTGGCTGGCGTTCATGCTGGTCCGTACCAGCAGCCGGGTCGAGGCCATTGCCTATGGTGCGATCATCGGCGGTGCACTCGGCAATATTCTGGACCGCCTGCGCTATCGTGCGGTGACGGATTTCCTCGATTTCTACATCGGGACGGCGCACTGGCCTGCCTTCAACATGGCCGATGTTTTTGTGGTTGGCGGCGTGATGCTGCTGCTCATTGCGCCGTGGGTTGGCGCTCGACTTCAGACCGATTCATGAAGCCGGGATTGCCGCAGTTCGTTAGTGAGGACCTGAACCTGTTCCAGCGCATGGGTCTTGCCCTTGCTGCCGGCGGATTGACGGTTTTGACTCTTCCGCCGTTTTCTTGGCTCATCGCGGTCCCTGTCGCCTTCTCCGTGCTCTTTATCGTTCTCCGGAACATCTCAACCTCGCGCGCTTTCCTTGTCGGTTGGGCTTTCGGACTGGGCCAATTCGGGATTGGAATTTCCTGGATCGCCGAGAGCTT
>NZ_JBRBWD010000046.1:0-95230 GCF_052825245.1 Sagittula sp. | reverse complement strand
TCAAAGATCTCGGCGCATCCCGCCGATTGCAGCGCCTCGGACTGGGGCAGGGGGGTCTGATCCTCTGTGGATACGCGCGCATAGCCTATCAGGGGCATGAAAACGGGCCATTTGCAATTTTAGATAACACTAATAAACGACGGATTGGCCGAGCAGGGCAGGGGGAGACGGTTGCTTGATGGCAAAGCTTGCCATATCCTCGCCGCGAAGGAGACAGCCATGGGCACCATGAACATCTCGCTGCCGGATCCGATGAAGTCCTGGGTCGAGGATCAGGCGAAGTCGGGACGCTACGCCAACTCGAGCGATTATGTCCGTGACCTGATCCGGCGCGACAGGATGCGGCACGATGCAATCGCTGAAATCCAGGCAGCGGTTGATGCCGGAATCGCCAGCGGCCCGGCAAAGTCGTTTGACTGCAACGCGTTCAAGGCCCGGATGCACGCGAAGCATGCCGGAAAATAGCAGATGGACCATCCGTCCTGCAGCGGAAGCCGATCTTGCGGACATTTGGATCCAGGACGCGGCGGAATGGGACATGAGTCAAGCCGAGCGCTACGCAGATGGCCTGTTCGCGCTCTTTGACTTGCTTGCAGCTTATCCAGAGCTATGCTGAAATCTGGGTGATGCGGCTTGATCACGCGGCGCGGTTTTCGGTGTCGTTCTCGGCGACACCGTCGGTGAATGTGACGCCTTCGATGACCAAAGGCAACTGGTTCGCGCCCTTCAGGCGGCGCCATGTTTTGGCGGCGGTCTGAACGAGCTTGAACACCATCAGCTTCGCTGTCGTTTGCGACAGCGCCCCCTTGGTTCGGACGGTCCTGTGCCGGACGGTGGCGAAGACGCTTTCGATTGGGTTGCCCGTGCGCAGGTGATCCCAATGGTCGGCCGGGAAGTCATAGAACGCCAGCAGCGCGTCGCGGTCTTTTGTCAGGCAGTTTACCGCCTTCTCGTATTTGATCCCATATTTCTCGGCGAAGATGTCCATGGCGGCCTTGGCCTTAGCGCGGGTCTCGGCCTGCCATATCTCGCGCAGGTCGGCCTTCACCGTCGGCTGCATCGATTTCGGGAACTTGTTCAGCACGTTGGCGATCTTGTGGACCCAACAGCGCTGATGACGCGTGCCGGGGAAGACCTCGTCGAGCGCCTTCCAGAACCCCATGGCCCCGTCTCCCACGGCGATCTCCGGCGGGACGGCAAGGCCGCGGGCCTTGATGTCGACCGGCAACTCGCGCCAACTCTGCGCGCTTTCCCGAACGCCGATCTGGAAGCCGACCAGTTCCTTCTTCCCTTCGGGCGTGGCGCCCAGAATGACCAGCATGCACTCGGCCTGCGGCTCCATCCGGGCCTGGAGGTAGACGCCGTCCGCCCAGATGTAGACATACCGCCGCGCCGAAAGATCACGGCGCTGCCAGCGGTCATGTTCCTGCTGCCATTCCCCGGTCAGGCGCGAGATTACGCCCGGCGACAGGTTTGGCGCCTCCGCCCCCAAGATCGCAGAGAGCGCCTCCCGGAAGTCGCCGGTGGAAATGCCGCGCAGGTAGAGGACTGGCAGCAGGGCATCGAGGCTGCGCGACCGCCGCGCCCATTTCGGCAGGATGGCGGAGCTGAACCGCACCTTCTCGTCAGCAGGTCCGGCCGCGCGGTCTCGCACCTTCGGGCGGCGCACATCAAGCGCGCCGATCCCGGTCTGGATGCTTCGCTCCGGCCCATACCCATGCCGGACGATACGCTGCCGGCCATCCGGCAGGACCTCTTCGGCATGCTGAGCGACGAAGGCGTCAGCCTCTGCCCGAAGTGCAGCGGCCAGCATCCGGCGCGCCCCATCCCGGGCAATCTCGGTCAGCGGATCGTCAACAGATTCCGGCTGACGCAGGGCGATGATGTCGGTATTCTTCGTCATAGGCGTATCGTTCCTTCTGGAAGTTCTGGCAGGCTTCGACACCCGCCACGATACGCCGCCTTCTCAAACACCGTCACCCATTTCCCAGCATAGCTCGTTGCGAAGTGGCGGGGGGACAGATATGTCGTGCACGGACAAAAAGTCTGGATTTCTACCGCGCAGGTGGCAGACAAGATGTTGCTTCTGGCCAGAACAACGCGGCTTGAGGATGTGAGCAGCCCGACCGAAGGGCTGAGCCTGTTCTATACAGATCTCGACCGAAATTTCGTTGACGTGCGAGAGATCGAAAAGATGGGTCGAAAGGCTGTCGATTCTAACGAAGTCTTCATCGATGGGTTGCCGATTCCGGCTGAGGACCTGATCGGGGAGGAGGGCAAAGGCTTTAGACAAATTTTGCACGGGTTGAATCCCGAACGCATCCTGGTGGCCGGTGAATGCATCGGTATTGCGCGCAACGCACTGGCGCGAGCGGCGCATTATGCAAACGAACGTGTGATTTTTGACCGCCCGATCGGCCAAAATCAGGGTGTTCAGCATCCACTCGCCAAAGCCTGGGCGCGGGTGGAATCTGCCAATCTCATGGTGATGCACGCTGCAGCCCTCTACGATGCGGGAGAACCCTGCGGCGTCGAGGCGAACGCTGCCAAGCTTTTGGCCGCCGACGCCGCGGTTGAGGCGACCGAAGCCGCGCAAATTACATTTGGCGGATTCGGATACGCCAAGGAATATCACGTGGAGCGACTGGTACGGGAAGCTCTGCTGTTCCGCATCGTACCGGTGACACCGCAGATGCTTTTGTCGTTCATAGCAGAAAAAGCCCTTGGACTTCCAATGTCTTACTGATCTGAGATAACGGGCGGGGCTGGTGGGAAAAGGTGTCTTGACCAATTTTCTAACGCGCGTTAGATTAGTGACAACTGCCCCTTAAGGGGAATGGGAGGAGGCGTCATGCATAAGACGCAGTTCGGGTCTTCGAAGGAGGACCTGTCGAAACGTGCAACCGTTTACGCGAGCGATTTATTCAGCGGCAAAACCGTTGTGGTGACCGGCGCTGGAGGCGGATTGGGGCTGGCAATTGCGACCCTGTTCGCGAGGCTCGGGGCCAATCTGGCGATCAATGGACGCAACGAAGAGAAACTGGCTTTGGCGAGGGAGTTCCTCGAAAGTTTCGGGGGTAAAGTCTTCGCTGTGCCAATGACCATCCGGGAGCCTGAGCAGGTCGAGGATTTTGTCGCCAAGACGAACCAGGAGTTCGGGGCGATTGACGTATTGGTGAACAATGCTGGGGGTCAGTTTCCGCAAGCAGCGTTGGAGTTTAGTCCAAAGGGCTGGAATGCGGTCATAGACACCAACCTGAACGGCACGTGGTGGATGATGCAATCCACGGCGCGCCACTGGGTCGCCAACAAGCAATCGGGCTCCATCGTCAACATCGTGGCCGATATCTGGCGCGGCATGCCCGGCATCGCGCATACCTGTGCGGCCCGGGCAGGGGTAGTTTACCTGTCCAAGTCGGTTGCGGTGGAGTGGGCTCCGCACGGTATCCGAGTGAACTGCGTGGCGCCGGGTTGCTGCGAAAGCAACGGTTTCGGGAACTACCCTCCGGAGGGTTCTGCGACATTTCAGGACTCCAACCCGATGCGGCACGCCGGGGACGAATGGGATGTCGCTGAAGGGGTTGTCTATATGGCGGCCAATTCAGGGAAATTCGTAACCGGTGAAGTTCTGAACATCGACGGTGGGCAGCAATTGTGGGGGGATCCATGGCCAACGGGGCGGCCGGACTACTTCCGGATTACCTGATGTTGGCCGTGAACCTTAGGGGGACAATGAGATCTAGATGACGACAAAGATTAAAACAGCAATCGGAGCCGATGATGGGGCGATACTGGAGTGCAGCGGGATCGAGCGACGGTTCGGCGGCATCGTCGCTGTCACCGGTGTTGACCTCGTTATTCGACAAGGGGAAATCTTTGGACTTGTCGGTCCGAATGGCAGCGGCAAGACAACGCTAACAAACGCAATTACCGGATTTTACCCGCCAAACGAGGGCAGGGTCCGGCTGGCAGGAAACGACATTACGGGTACGGCGCCTCACAAGGTTGCCAAGCTCGGCGTTGCAAGAACGTTCCAAAATCTTGCTCTGTTCAACGGGATGAGCGTTCTGGACAACATCCTGCTCGGGCGGCACATCCACATGAGCCCAGGCGTTTTGCGTACGGCGCTATATTGGTTGGCAGCACAGCGTGAAGAAATCGAGAACCGTAAAATCGTCGAGGAGGTGATCGAGTTTCTACAGCTCGAGAGCATTCGGCATGAGTTGGTCGATGGTCTTCCGATCGGGTTGAAAAAGCGGGTCGAGCTGGCGCGGGCATTGGTGGCCGAGCCACAGATGCTGATTCTCGATGAACCGATGGCCGGCATGAACCAGGAAGAGAAAGGGTATATGTCCCGTTTCATTCTGGATGCCCGTGCCGAACGCGGCGTCAGCGTTCTGCTGATCGAACATCATATGGATGTCATCACCGGCATTTGTGATCGGATGCTGGCCCTGAATTATGGTGAAATGATCGCCAGTGGCATCCCCAAGGAGGTTGTGAAGGACCCGCGGGTCATCGAGGCATATATCGGAGGGTCGCATGACTGATTTGACGAAGAAACAGTCTTCGGGCAGCGACACGATCGGCGCAATTCTGGCGCGGAACGCCTCGAAACACGGTTCGGAAATCGCGCTTCGCGAAAAAGAGCGTGGGATCTGGAAGGAAACCACATGGGCGGAATACGCCGAAGAGGTGCTGGCCTGCGCGGCCGGGCTTGAGAAAATCGGCGTAACACCGGGCAAGGCGGTGCTTATCCTGGGCGACAACCGGGCGCGGCTGTATGGCGGAATGCTGGCTATTTCGTTGCTGGGTGCCTATGCAATGCCTGCCTATCCCGGCGCGACGCTCGAAGAACTCCGGCACTTTCTTGGCGAAGTCGAAATCGTCGCGGCCATCGCCGAAGATCAGGAACAGGTTGACAAGATCCTGGAGCTGAAGGACGCGGGCGCCGAGGGGATCGACCACATCATTTATGACGAAGCGCGGGGCCTTGGTTTCTATGAGGTCGAAGGGCTGATGTCCTGGGATCACCTGATCGAAGTCGGTCAGCACGATCTGAATGAAGCCCCCGGCCTGCGCGAAGAGCTTTACGGTCGTGCAAAACCCGAAGATCCGGCCATCTTCATGCATTCGTCAGGGACCACGGGCGAGCCGAAAGGTATCGTTCTAAGTCAGAAAAATGTTCTTGCTGCCGCTAAGAACGGGCATGCAGCGGGCGCATTCGACGAAAACGAGGAAATCCTGGCCTATCTGCCGATGGCCTGGGTGGGCGATTTTGCCATTACCGTCGCGGCGGCCCTGCTTTGGCGGTTCACCGTGAACGTGCCGGAACGTCAGGAAACGGTTGTGCGCGACATGCGCGAAATCGCTCCGACATTCTATCTGGCGGCGCCAAGAAGCTGGGACCAGATGCTGACGACGATCCAGGTCGGTATCGAGAATTCGACCCCGGTCAAGAAATGGTTGTACCATTTCTTCATGGATCGGGCCATCGCAGCTGAAATGAACAAGCTGAATGGCAAAAGCGGCGGTGTACTTGAGCCATTGGGCCGGCTTCTGGGCGAGGTGATGGTTTTCGGACCGATCAAGGACCAGTTCGGGATGAGCCGCCTAAAGAATGCGTTCACCGGCGGTGAAGCGATCGGGGAAGACACCTTTGTGTTCTACCGCGCCCTGGGGATCAAGTTGCGTCAGCTCTACGGCCAGACCGAGAACAGCGCGATCAACGCGATTCAGGCTCCGGGCGAGGTCCGTCTTCATACGGTTGGCAAACCGGCGCCTGGCGTCGAGGTCAGCATTGCCGAAGACGGTGAGATCCTGGTGCGCTCGGACAGCGTGTTCGAAGGGTATTTCAACAAACCCGAAGCGACCGCCGAAGCGCTTGAGGGCGGGTGGCTGCATACCGGCGATGCCGGCTATCTGGAAGACGACGGACACCTGGTTGTTCTGGGCCGTGTCTCCGAGGTCATGCACACCGCCGACGGTGAACGTTACGTTCCAAACTACATCGAGAACCGGTTGAAATTCAGCCCGTATATCAAGGATGCGGCCGTGATTGGCGCCGGGCTGAAGGAACTGACGGCGATGGTCTGCGTGGATTTCGAGGCCGTGGGGCACTGGGCCGAAGTGAACGGCGTACCTTACGTGTCATATGCCGATCTTTCTCAGCGTGAAGAGGTCGCGACGTTGCTTCGCGAGGCGTTCCAACGGGTCAACAAGGCCGTCACCGAGCCATTGCGCCTGCAACGCTTTGTCAGTCTGCCGAAAGAATTCGACCCGGACGATGGTGAAATCACACGGACACGAAAACTGCGGAGGAAGGTCGTTCAGGAACGCTATGCCGACGTGATCGCGGCGCTCTACGACGGTTCAAAAGAGGTCCATGTAAGCGCGCAGGTGACTTACGAGACCGGGGAAGTAGGGAAGGTCGAAAGAAGCCTTCCCATCAGGGAGGTATAAATGGACTGGGTCTTTCTATCAGAGCTTGCGATCAACGGAGCCTTGACGGGTCTGCTGTATTCGCTATTCGCCATCGGCCTTGTGCTGATTTACAAGGCATCTTCGGTGCCCAATCTGGCGCAGGGCGGGTTGACCATGGTCGGGGCCTATGTGGTCTTGGCGCTGGCGCGCGATGTGGGTTTACCCTTGTGGCTGGCCATCCCTCTGGCTGCGGTTGTCATGTTCGGCCTTGGGTTCGGCATTGAGCGTGTTGCTCTGCGCCGTCTCGCAGGTCGGCCGGTCGTCATGATCTTGATGCTGACACTCGGCCTCGACATTTTCCTGCGGGGTACAACGCTTGCGATTTGGGGCGGGACGTCACGTTCGATGGAGTTGGGCGTCAGCTATGATCCACTGTTTTTGGGCGACATCTTCATCAGCCGCATCCATCTGGTTGGTGCCGGTGTTGCGCTCGCCTTGTTTGTCGCATTCATGCTGTTTTTCCGAACCCGGACCGGGATCAAGTTGCGGGCGATCGCGGATGATTACATGGCTTCGTGGTCGGTAGGTATCTCGGTTGAGCGCGGCGTTGGGTTGTCCTGGGCATTGGCATCCGTTGTTGCTGTCGCCGCTGGCGTCATCTGGGGTGAGATTCAGGGTGTCGATCAGGCGCTGTCGCTGTTGCTTCTCAAAGGACTGACGGTTGCCGTTCTCGGTGGTCTCGACAGTATCCTTGGCGCCGTAATCGCAGGCATCATCCTAGGTGTCGTCGAAAACATTGGCGCTGATTTCCTCGATCCGCTTGTCGGAGGCGGAAGCCGTGAGCTTATCGTCGCTGCCGTGCTCATTCTCACGGTCATGATCCGTCCGCACGGACTATTCGGTCGTCACGACATCGAAAGGGTGTAAGGGATGTTTTACAGACTTTCCGGCGTCCATCACGCCGACTACGTTTCGGACAGCCGTATCTTCAAGGTGCCTGCCGACAGAAATCTGACAGCATTCATCTTTCTGATCGGTCTTGCCGCGCCGTTCATCATTCCGTCGCTTTACCTGAACAGCTACTTGCTTCCCTGGCTGATCTGGACGGCCGCCGCTTTGGGGCTGAACCTGGTGACAGGTTGGGCGGGGCAGCTTCACCTGGGCTATGCCGCGGTCATGGCTGTCGGCGCCTATTCGGCGATCCATGCCGCGCGTTTCGGGGTGCCGTGGGAATTCGCCCTGATCATCGGCGGGTTGACGTCATCCGTGATCGGCAGCCTGTTTGCTTTTGCCGCTTTGCGGGTCAAGGGACTGTATCTCGCCCTTACCACTCTTGCGATGCAATTCGTGATGGACTGGGTTCTGACCCACTCTCCGGCGATCTCGGGGGGCTCACACGCGTCGCTCCAGTCACCGACATTGGCGCTGCTCGGGCAAGAGATTACCACTGATACTGGCTTCTACTATGTCGCCTTCGGCTGGTGTGTGTTGGTGACGATCTTCATGCTTAATCTCAAGCGTACTGGACTCGGTCGCGCCTTGGTCGCTGTCCGGGAAAAAGACTTTGCGGCCGCGATCCTGGGTGTGAACAGTTTCTACTACAAAATCCTCGCATTCGCGACTTCTTCGTTCATCGCAGGCGTCAGCGGTGCGTTGCTTGTTGCCACCTTTTTCTTTCTCGCCGCACCCGAGCAATTCTCGGTTGCCGTTTCGATCCAGGTTCTTGCGATGGTGATTGTTGGCGGCCTTGGCAGCATTATCGGTTCCTATTTCGGTGTTGCCCTGATCCTTCTTGTTCCGGGTATCGTGAATGGTCTCGTCGTCACGCTGAGTGACGGGCTTGGCATGCAGATCGATGTTGAAACACTCGCTCACATCCCGAACGCAGTCTATGGCGCACTGATCGTCATTATCCTTCTGATCGAACCACTCGGTTTGGGAAAACTCTACGGCAACATCAGAGACTATCTGATGGTTTGGCCCTTCGATCAGTTCAAGAAATAGGGGAATGCCGATGCAAGAAAAAGTTGAAGCCCAGAACATTCTATCCATGAACAGCGTCGAAGTACTGTACGACAATGTAATACTGGCGATCAAAGGTGTTTCGGTCCAAGTCCCAAAGGGCGAGATGATCGCACTCTTGGGATCGAACGGAGCTGGAAAAAGTACCACGTTGAAAGCGATCAGCGGTCTTTTGAAGGCCGAGCGCGGACGCATCAGCCGAGGTGAGATAACGTTCCAGGGAACGGACATTACCGAAGCGCCCGCGCAAAAACGCGTCGAGATGGGCATCTGTCATGTCATCGAAGGGCGGCGGGTCTTTGAACATCTGACCCCCGACGAGAACCTGACCGCCGCCGCGCCGCGCGGAATGTCCCGATCGACGCTGAATGCGGAAAAGGACAAGATTTACGCCTATTTTCCACGGCTTGCCGAACGCAAAAATTCCCAAGCAGGCTATTTGTCGGGTGGTGAGCAACAGATGCTTGCCATTGGGCGGGCCCTCGTGACCCAGCCGAAGCTTTTGATGCTTGATGAACCAAGCCTCGGGCTTGCTCCGTTCCTGGTCGAGGAAATCTTCGGCATCCTGCAAAAGATCAATAAGGATGAGGGCCTGTCCGTCCTGCTGGTGGAACAGAACGCCCTGGCAGCTCTGGAGATCGTTTCGCAAGGGTATCTTATCGAAAACGGCCGCGTCGTTATGCACGGCACGGCCGAGGCGCTCAAATCCAACTCCGACATTCAGGAGTTCTATCTAGGCGGCGGAGAGACCGATTTTCACAACGTCAAGCACTACAGCCGACGCAAACGTTGGCTGAGCTAACGTACTATTCGAAAACTGTTCAGGGAGGAAAAAATGAAGAGACTTACCAAAGCGCTGGCAGTATTTTCAATGGTTGGCGGGGCGCTGTTCGGCACCCAGGCGCTGGCCGAGCCATTCAAGATCGGCATCTGCTACGATCTCAGCAAGGCCTATACCTTTGCCACGCCGCAGGTTTCGCAGGCCGCGATGGACCTTGCCAAGCTCATCAACATGAAGGGCGGCATCGGTGGGGAACCGGTCGAAGTCATCGTGCGTGACCACGGGAACGAACCGCAGCGCGGAATCGAGTGCTACTCGAAACTCAGCCGCGAGGGCGTCTTTGTTTTCGATACCCTGTCCACTCCGGTCTCTCTGGCTATCCTGCCGCGGGCCATGGAAGACGGGCGTATCCTGATGCAGTCGCTTGTCGGCCGAGGCGATGCCGTCGACGGCACCGTTTTCGAATGGGTCTATCCGATCGGACCGACCTATTGGGGACAGGCGGCCAATGATGTTGCCTACATAAAGCAATTGCATGATGGCGACTTGTCGGACGTGAAGGTGGGGTTTGTGTATTTCGATTATCCTTTCGGACAGGAGCCGATCGAGATTCTCAAAACCTTGTCCGAAAAAGAGGGTTTCAAGCTTGAGCTTTACCCTGTGCCACTGCCTGGCAGTGACCAGGCCGGTGTGTGGTCCAAGGTGCGCCGGGACAACCCAGATCATGTGATTGTCTGGATGCTTGGCGGTGCGCATGTGGTTGCGTCGAAGGAAATGCAGCGCAATCGCATCCCGATGGACAAATACATTTCCGTCAACTGGCTGAACGAAGTCGATATCGCCAATATTGGCGACGAGGCCGCCAAGGGTATCAAGCGCGGTACCAATGTTGTGGGCGGTCAGGACGTCGCGCTGTATCAGGAGATCATGACCGAGCTCTACGACAAGGGCGAGGGTTCGGGCCCGATTGAGAAGACCCAGGACGTTTTCTACAACACCGGTCTGGCCATGTATTCAATCATGTTCGAAGCCGCGCGCAAGGCGGCAGAACTCGAAGGCCTTCCGATTACCGCAAAGTCCTACAAAGCGGGACTGGAGTCGCTTGAGGGATTCGACGCGAACGGGCTGATGGCCCCCATTACGGTGACGGCCGAAGATCATGGCGGCGGTGGCAAGACCCGGATCGAGATGTGGGACGGGGAGACTTGGGTGCCGCAAACCGACTGGATCTCTGAGTACACGGACGTCGTGTGGGACGTGGTGAAAGAAAGTTCGTCACAATACGAGCAGTGAAAGACTGGTAGCAGGAAGGGCGACGCTACGCGGGGCGGCAGCGGCGTTTACGAAACGGTATCACCGCCCCAAACCAAACCAACGGGAGAGAGAAAACATGAAAGTCACACAGCAAATTAAGGCAGTAGTCCTTGCTACTGCGCTGGCAGCAAGCGCGACTGTGGCCGCAGCGCAGGACAAGGAGCCGATCCGCTTCGGACTCTGCTTCGACCTTAGCAAATCCTACACTTTCATTTCGCCGCAGGTGGCTCAGGCCGCCCAGGATCTGGCGATGTACACCAACGAAAATGGCGGTATCGAAGGGCATCCGGTAGAAATCATCGTTCGCGATCACGGCAACGAACCGCAGCGCGGTGTGGAATGCTATGAGCAGCTCAAGCGCGAAGGTGTGTTCCTATTCAATTTTCTGTCCACGCCGGTCACGAACGCGGTTCTGCCGCGTGCCATGAAGGACGGCAACGTTCTGATGCAGTCCTTCGTTGGCCGTGGCGATGCAGTTGACGGGGAAGTGTTCGAATGGGTTTTCCCGGTCGGTCCGACGTACTGGCAGCAGGCGGCAAATAACGTTGCCTTCATCAAGGGCCAGATGGGCGGTGACCTGAGCAAGGCGAAGATCGGGTTCATCTATCTGGATTATCCCTTCGGTCAGGAACCAATCGAGATCCTGAAAACGCTTTCCGAGAAGGAAGGGTTCGAACTGGAGCTTTATCCCGTGCCGCTTCCCGGTTCGGATCAGGCCGGTGCCTGGAGCAATATCCGCCGTGATAAGCCAGATTACGTGATCAGCTGGCTTCTGGCTGGCGGGCATGTGGTTGCCTCGAAGGAAATGCGCCGCAACCGGTTCCCGATCGACCGTTACCTGTCGGTCAACTGGCTCAACGAGGTCGATATCGCCAACATTGGCGCACAAGAGGCAAAAGGCATTTTGCGCGGAACCAACGTGGCCGGTGGCCAGGAAGTTCCGATCGTCAAGACGATGCTGGAAACCTACTATGCCAATGGCAAGGGCAGCGGACCCGAGAATCTGGTGCGAGACGTGTACTATAACATGGGTATGGCGATTTATTCGGTCGGTTTTGAAGCCGCGCGTATCGCGATTGCCGAAAACGGTTGGCCGATCACACCGGAAAGCATGAAGAATGCCTATGAATCGATCGAGAACTTCGATGGAAACGGCACCATGGCCCCGGTTACAGTGACCGACAAAGATCATGGTGGTGGTGGCAAGACTCGGGTCGAGCAGTGGAATGGCGAAACCTGGGTTCCGCAGACCGACTGGAGCGCCGACTATCTCGACGTTGTGTGGGATGTCATCAAGCACAGCTCCGCGACTTTCAAAGTCGAGTAGGACACAGCTTCCCCGCGGTAAACATATCGCGGGGAAGCTTTACGCACCCAAGTTGTTCAGAGAAACGAAGCAGGTATCATGAGTCCCATTAACGTGAAGATTGAAGATGGCATTGCGACCGTCTGTATCAACCGGCCAGAACGCAAGAACGCGCTTTCTGTGGCGGCGACGAACGGGCTGACCGACGCCTGGGAGAAGATCGAGGCGGACGACAGCGTTCGCGTGGCCATTCTGACGTCGGCCGATTGCGGCGTTTTCAGCGCCGGATTGGATCTGAAGGAAGCTACACAAATCGCACGCGACGAGGGCGTCGATATTCTGACCAAGATGCGCGACCCGTTTCACGAGACCATGCGCGCCTGCAAAAAACCGATCATCGCGGCGATGACGGGGTCGCTGATGGCGGGCGGAATGATGCTGACGCTGAATTGCGATCTGAGGGTCGGTCTCAAGGGAACCAAGGTCGGCATTACCGAAGTAAAGATCGGTCGTGGATCGCCTTGGGCATCGCCAGCATTGTCCATGCTGCCGCAGCCCATCCTTATGGAAATTGTTCTGACCGGCGATTTGATGCCGATCGAGCGCCTGCACGAATACGGGTTCACCAACTATATCGAAGACACTCCCGATGCTGTCCGCGCACGGGCCTTCGACCTTGCCAAACGCATTGCCAGCGCGGCCCCGCTTTCGGTGATTGCGGCCAAAGGCGGCGTTCGCGCGACCATGGACCTGGGCTGTGCGGGTGGCCTGAAAGAGGGCAAGCGCCTGCACGAGGTGGTTTACGCCAGCAACGACGCGATTGAAGGCCCAAAGGCCTTTGCTGAAAAGCGAGCACCCGTCTGGACCGGGACCTGATGGAGACTTGAATGACTGAGCTTATTCGCCTGGACAGGGAAGGCCCTGTCGGAATCCTGCGTTTTCTTCAGCCGACAAAACGCAACCCTTACAGCATCGGGTTCGTCGAAGAACTGGTGGCGCTCCTGCGCGAAGCCGAACGGGACGCTACGATCCGTGCCGTTGTCATGACCGGCGGCGATCATTTCAGCAGCGGCGGCGATCTTGTCGGGTTTCAGTCCGAGATCGCCAAAGGCGCGCGGGCGACGTCGGAAATGGTGGACCTGGTTCACGATGGCGGACGCGCGGCCTATCTGTTTCGCAAACCTCTGATTTCTGCGGTATGCGGCGTGGCTTTTGGCGCGGGCCTCAGCCTGGCCTTGTCGGCGGACATTGTCGTTGCCGCCGAAGATGCCCGGCTGTGCGAAGTATTTGCACGCGTCGGCGGTTGTCCCGACACGGGATCAAGCTGGCTGCTTCAGCAGCGCGCCGGTGCGGGCGTGGCCCGGATGCTTGTGCTCACGGGCCGTGAAATCGACGGGCGCACCGCTAGGGACCTGCGCGTTGTCGAAGAATGTGTGCCGGCCAACCAGGTCGAAGTACGGGCGTTGGAAATTGCCCGCGAGATTGCAACGCACCCGATGTTTGGCGTTCAGACCGCCAAGCGTGTGATGCGCGCCGCAGCCGAGTGCAGCTATCTCGAGGCGCTGGATATCGAGCGCGATGCCCAAAGCGTTTTGCTGTGCGCGCATGACTTTCCCGAAGCGATGAAAGCGTTTTCGGAAAAAAGAACTCCAGAATTCAAAGACCGTTAGCTCGGTTGAAACCTTATCGCAAAACTCAAGGAGACCACGCCAATGAAGGTACTCGTGCCTGTGAAACGGGTGATCGACTACAACGTGAAGGTCAGCGTCAAGGCGGATGGCAGCGGTGTCGATCTCGCCAACGTTAAGATGTCGATGAACCCGTTCGACGAAATCGCCGTCGAAGAGGCGATCCGCCTAAAAGAGGCCGGCAAGGCCGAAGAGGTCGTCGCGGTATCCATCGGCGTCAAACAGGCGCAGGAAACCCTGCGCACCGCACTGGCCATGGGCGCCGACCGCGCCATCCTGGTCGTCGCAGCGGATGACGTGCACCAGGATATCGAGCCGCTGGCAGTGGCCAAGATCCTTGCCAAGGTCGTGGAAGAGGAACAGCCCGGTCTGGTTCTCTGCGGCAAGCAGGCGATCGACAACGACATGAATGCCACCGGCCAGATGCTGTCGGCGATCCTCGGTTGGAGCCAGGCGACCTTTGCCTCGGAAGTGGGCATCGATGGCGACAGCGCCGTCGTCACCCGCGAGGTCGATGGCGGCCTGCAGACCATCAAGGTCAAGATGCCGACCGTCGTTTCCGTCGACCTGCGCCTGAACGAACCGCGCTATGCGTCGCTGCCCAACATCATGAAGGCCAAGAAAAAGCCGCTGGATGAAAAGACGGCCGCCGACTATGGCGTCGACGTCACCCCGCGCCTGACCGTGGTCAAGACGTCCGAGCCGGCCGAACGCGCCGCCGGTGAAATGGTTGGCTCGGTCGACGAGCTGGTTGCGAAACTCAAGGAAAAGGGGGCGGTGTGATGGCTGTTCTTCTTCTTGCCGAAGTCAACAATGGTGAACTATCGATGGACGCGACCGCAAAGGCGGTCACCGCGTCCAAGGCCCTGGGCGACGTGACGGTTCTGTGCGCCGGCGCGTCTGCCGCCGACGCCGCGAAAGAAGCCGCGACAATCGACGGCGCGGCCAAGGTGCTGGTCGCCGAAGACCCCGCGCTGGGTCATCGCCTGGCGGAATCGACCGCCGACCTGATCGTGTCGCTGGCAGGCGACTACGATCACATCGTGGCACCCGCCACCACCGACGCCAAGAACGTGCTGCCCCGCGTGGCCGCGCTGCTGGACGTGATGATGCTGACCGATGTCTCCGGCGTGGTCGATGCCGACACGTTCGAGCGCCCGATCTATGCAGGTAACGCGATCCAGACGGTGAAATCGGGCGACGCAAAAAAGGTCGTGTCCTTCCGCACCGCCAGCTTCGACGCGGCCGGCACCGGTGGCTCGGCCGCCGTGGAAACCGTGGGCGGCGCATCCGTTTCGGGCCTGTCGGAATGGGTCGAAGACAAGGTCGCCGAAAGCGACCGTCCCGAACTGACCTCGGCCGGTATCGTGGTTTCGGGCGGCCGTGGCGTCGGCTCGGAAGACGATTTTGCGCTGATCGAGAAACTGGCCGACAAGCTGGGCGCCGCCGTTGGCGCATCCCGCGCCGCCGTCGACTCGGGCTTTGCACCGAACGACTGGCAGGTCGGCCAGACCGGCAAGGTGGTCGCGCCTGACCTGTATATCGCCGTCGGCATCTCGGGTGCGATTCAGCACCTTGCGGGCATGAAGGACAGCAAGATCATCGTCGCGATCAACAAGGACGAAGAGGCCCCGATCTTCCAGGTTGCCGATTACGGTCTGGTCGCCGACCTGTTCGAGGCCGTGCCCGAACTGACCGACAAGCTGTAAGCCATTGCAAAAAAGTATAAAAAGGCCCGCCTGTTTTGTCGGGCCTTTTTATACGAGCCGAATGGGCGGCGCGTTGATTGGATAAATCCGGATGCGCACGGTCCGAAGCCGTGTGACGCCCCGTCAGAACGGCTCGGGTTCATTGTGAGAAAAAAACACTTGTTAGATTTTTTCAATGCAAGCATGACTCGATAGGAATAAAACATGTCTCTGATCAAGAACTCCCCGAGTTGGGCAGTGGATGAACACAAGATGTTCGCCGATAGTACACGCAGGCTTTTCGATGCAGAGATGGCTCCGAAGATTGAAAAATGGGCGGAGCAGGGAATTGTTGACCGCGACTTCTGGAAAACAGTCGGTCAGCAGGGTGTCATGGGTGGCTCGATTGCCGAAGAATATGGTGGGTTCGGTGGCGGCATCGGGTTCGACGCGATTACCGTCTACGAGCAGGGGCGCACCGGTGATACGGGTTGGGGCTATGGGATCCAGTCCATCGTAATCCATTATCTCAACGCATATGGCAGTGAGGAACAGAAGAAAAAGTGGTTGCCGAAACTGGTCATCGGCGACAGCGTTGCGGCGATTGCCATGACCGAGCCTGGAACGGGCTCTGACCTCCAGAACGTACAAACCTATGCGGAAAAGGATGGCAACCACTACAAGATCAACGGTTCGAAGATCTTTATCACAAACGGGCACACGGCGGATCTCGTTGTTATCGTGGCAAAGACCGACCGCAACGCCGGCGCTAAGGGCGTTTCGTTGATCGTTCTGGAAACCGAGGGCGCCGAGGGCTTTCGCCGGGGACGGAACCTGAAGAAACTGGGTATGAAAGGTTCGGATACTGCTGAGCTGTTCTTCGAGGATGTGCGCGTGCCTACGGCGAACCTGCTTGGTCCGGAAGAGGGGCAGGGGTTCTACCAGCTGATGAAGCAGCTGCCTTGGGAGCGGCTGATGATCGGCATTACCGCCCTCGGTTTTATTGATTTTGCGATCGATGAAACGGTGAAATATGTTCAGGACCGCAAGGCATTTGGAAGCCGGATCATGGACTTCCAGAATACACGCTTCAAACTGGCGGAATGCAAAACCAAGGCCGAATTGCTACGTTCCTTCGTAAATGACGGGCTCGCGCGTCTTGAAGCGGGCGAACTTGATGCGGCCACGGCTTCGATGGCGAAGTGGTGGGGCAGCCAGACGCAGAACGAGGTCATGCATGAATGCCTGCAACTGCACGGCGGTTACGGTTTCATGATGGAATACCCCATCGCGCGTCTTTATGCCGACAGCCGGGTCCAGATGATCTATGGCGGCACCAACGAGATCATGAAGGAACTGATCGCACGTTCGCTGGATGTTTGATCCGTCGGGTGCCGGGTCGGAGACTAGTCGCCCCCCGGACCGATGATCTCGTCGTTGTGTTCGCCCAGTCCGGGGGCGGGGCGCAGGTCATGCCGCGCCGGTGTCGCCGAGAATCGAATGGGCGGGCGTGTCATCCAGATCGTACCTTCGGTGGGGTGTTCGACCTTCTGAAAGAAACCGGTTACGGAAAGGTGCGGATCGTTCGGCAGATCCGACAGGGTGTTCACCGGCATGGCGGGAATGTCGGCCTGCTCCATCAGGGCCAGCCAGTCGGCGGTTGTCCGCGTCAGCGCAATCCGAGCAACCATGTCGTAAAGGGCGCCGATGTTACGGCTGCGGGTGTCCATGTCGGTGACCCAGACGTGGTTGATCATGTCGTCGCGCCCGACCGTCTTGAAAAACCGCGCCCATTGGGCGTTGGTATAGGGCAGGATCGTGATGAACCCGTCCGCCGTCTGGAGCGGGCGGCGGTGCGGCACCAACATGCGGGCATATCCGAAATTCCTCGGCACCTCGTCGAATGTCGCGCCGTCCATGTGTTCGGCCAGCAGAAACGCCGTCAGCGTTTCGAACATCGGCACCTCGACATGCTGTGCCTGGCCCGTGCGTTCCCGATGAAACAGGGCTGCCATGACGGCATAAGCCGTGGTAACACCGCCAAGCTTGTCGGCAAGAATGGTCGGGGAATAATCGGGTTTTGCCTCTGGATCGCGAAGGGTGGGCAGGCTGGCCAAACCCGAAACCGCCTGGACGATGTCATCAAAGGCCGGTTTCGAAGCGTAAGGCCCGTCCTGCCCGTATCCGGTTGCAGAAACCGTGATCAGGCTCGGGTTCTCGTTCCGTAAGGTTTCCGGATCCAAAGACAATCTGGCAAGCGCCGCGGGCCGGATGCTTGAAATCATCACATCGGCATCGACCAGCAACTTGCGCAGACGGTCGCGATCGGCTTGCGTTTTCAGGTCGAGTACGACGCTGCGCTTGTTGCGGTTGGCCCCTAGAAACGCAGCGCCCATCAACCTGTGCCGCGATGGCTGAACCTGGCGCAGAAGATCGCCCTCGGGCGCTTCCACCTTGATCACATCCGCTCCCAGATCTCCCAGCATCTGCGTGGCCAGAGGACCGAAGATGATCGACGTCAGGTCGATGATCCTGACGCTTTGCAGGATTGCGGTGTTCTTTGCATTGGTCATGGGTTGATTTCCTGTTCTAGGAACGAGAACCGAATTCCGCGCGAATGGCCGCTCCATCGGCGTCCAATGCGGGGGACGGTCCGATCGCGGCTTCGGTGCTGCCGCGTCGTATCGGGGGCATTGCGATGCTGACAGGTCCCGAGGGCGTGCCGATGGTCGCCCGATCAAGTTGCGGGTGATCCGACAGCGCGGCAACGTCGTTCACCGCCGCCGATGCAATGCCCGCGCCATCGAGCAGCTTCAACAATTCGGCACGTTCGTGCGCGCCGAACACGGTCTTGATAAGCTCTTCGAGTTCCGATTTGTGCGCGATCCTGGCTGAATTATCATGGAATCGCGGATCATCGGCCAAGGCCGGGTCGCCGAGAATCTGTACGCAGAACCGGTTCCATTCGCGGCTGTTCTGGACCGAGATGACGACCTGTTCACCGCCTCGGCAGTGGAATGCGCCGTAGGGGCATATGACAGAGTGACCAAGCCCGGTTCTGGGCGTGGGCTGATTGGCATAGTCGTGAAAAAGAAGCGGAACCGCCATCCAGTCCGCCATGACGTCGAACATGGCCACCGAGAGGCCGCTGCCCTTGCCGGTTCGATCACGCCCGACCAGCGCTTCGCAGATCCCGGCATGGGCTGTCATGCCGGTGGCGATATCGCAGACCGACACGCCGACCCGCCCCGGTCCATCCGGCGTGCCGGTCACCGATGCCAGGCCGCTTTCGCATTGCACCAGAAGATCATAGGCCTTGGCGTTGCGCATCGGGCCGTCCTCTCCGTAGCCGGTGATGTCGCAGGTCACCAGACGCGGAAACCTCTCTCGCAGACTTGCGGAATCGAGCCCGAGCTTGGCCAGCGCGCCGGGCAGCAGGTTCTGAATAAACACATCCGCGTTTTCCAGCATCCTGAGCAGGATTTCACGGTCTTCGTCGGCTTTAATGTCCAAGGCGACCGATTCTTTGCCTCGGTTCAGCCATGTGAAATAGGCGCTTTCACCGTTGGCGGCGGTATCGTAGGCGCGGGCGAAATCGCCGGCTCCCTTGCGTTCGATCTTGATCACACGCGCGCCGGCATCGGCCAGCCGCGAGGAGCAAAAAGGCGCGGCGACTGCCTGTTCCAGCGCAACGACGAGTTTGCCGGAAAGGGGGGCTAAATCTGAACCTGGCATGAGTTTCTCTCAATTGATCCTGAAAGGTTGACTAAATCTAACAATTGTTAGAAACATAATCAATACGGTTGGACGAAGACTGGATCGCTTGAAGGAGAACGCTGGTGCAGGACGCCATAGGACCAGACCAATTTTTCCAACGCGCGCTGGCAGAGGGAGAGATCCTGCTGCCAAAGTGCGACGACTGCGGGGCCTATCACTTTTTCCCGAGAGTCTTGTGTCCCCATTGTCATGGCAGCGCGATTTCTTGGATGAAGGCGAGGGGCAAGGGACGGGTCCACACCACAACGGTCGTGCGCCGAAAACCCGAACGGGGCGGTGACTACAACGTATGTGTCGTCGAGCTGGACGAGGGTGTCCGGATGATGAGCCGGGTCGAGGGCATCGCCCCGGGTGAGGTCGCTATCGACATGCCTGTAACCGCTTTCGTGGGCGAGGCCGAGGGCGCTCCGGCCGTGCTTTTCAAGCCGTCGGAGAGATAAGCCATGACCATTGAACTTCGGGGGAAATCCGCCATCGTGGGAACTGGTCATGCCGGTTTCGGAGAAGCCCATGGCCTGACGGCCTATGATGTCATGGCGCAATCTGCGCTTGCGGCGCTTGGCGATGCCGGGCTGAAACTGTCCGACGTCGACGGGCTGTTTTGCACCATGATGGAAGACAGCATGCCGGCGCTTATGGCGGCGGAGTATCTGGGCATCCAGCCCCGTTTCATTGATGGCACGATGTCGGGCGGTTCGTCCTTCGTAAACTACCTGACGTCCGCGACCATGGCGCTGGACGCCGGTCTGTGTGATGTCGCGCTGATTGTTTATGGCTCCAACCAGCGCACCGCGTCGGGCAGACTGGTGACCGCTTCACGTCCGCCGGCCTACGAGGCGCCGTATAATCCGCGCTATCCGATCTCGGCCTATGCGATGGCGGCGGCGCGGCACATGCATGAATATGGCACCACCCGCGAACAGCTGGCCGACGTGGCCGTCGCCGCGCGGGCCTGGGCGCAGCGCAACCCCGAAGCGTTCGAGCGCGGCCCGCTGACCCGCGAGGACGTGCTGGGTGCGCGCATGGTGGGCGATCCATTGACCGTGCGCGACTGTTGTCTTGTCACCGACGGTGGCGGCGCGATCGTAATGGTCCGCGCGGACCGCGCCCGGGATTTCCCGAAGGCGCCTGTCTATGTGCTGGGCAGTGCGGCGGAGAGCTCGCACCGGCAGATTTCGCAGATGAAGGATTTCACCGTGACCGCAGCCCGCGACTCGGGCGCGCGCGCCTTTGCGACGGCCGGCGTGACCCCTGCGGATATCCAGGCGGTCGAGCTCTATGATGCCTTCACCATCAATACCATCCTGTTTCTTGAAGATCTGGGGTTCTGCGCCAAGGGCGATGGCGGGGCCTTTGTCCAGGGCGGGCGCATCGCGCCTGGCGGGGCCTTGCCGGTGAACACGAATGGCGGAGGCCTGTCCTGTGTGCACCCCGGGATGTACGGTATCTTCACAGTGATCGAGGCTGCTCGTCAGATCCGTGGCGACGCGCCGGGCATTCAGTTGAAGGATATTGATCTGGCGCTGGCGCATGGCAACGGCGGTGTGCTGTCCAGTCAGGTCACGGCCATACTTGGATCGCAAAACACGCTCTGACGGCAACTAAGGGAGGAAAGATCATGCCACTGGATTTCGAAGCACTTTCGAATTGGGATTTCGAAGAGATCAAGCAGACTCTGACCGAGCGGGATACCATCCTTTACGCACTCGGGCTGGGGTTCGGCGAAGATCCGACAGACAAGAAAGAACTGGCCTTTGTCTATGAGGACGGTCTGAAGGCGGTTCCCTCGATGGCGGTCATTTTGGGGTATCCCGGCTTCTGGCTGCGCGATCCCAAGACCGGCGTAAACTGGCAAAAAGTGCTGCACGGAGAACAGTGGCTCGACATCTACAAGCCGCTGCCGACACATGGCCGGATTGTCGGCCGCAGCCAGATCGACTTCATCTCGGACAAGGGCGAGGGCAAGGGCGCTGTGATCTATCAAAGCCGCGAGATCATCGACGCGGACAGCGGCGACAAGCTGGCACGCGTCGCGATGTCGGCCTTCGCCCGGGGCGACGGCGGATTCGGCGGCGAGAACAGGCCCGGCCCGACGCCGGCGGTGCTGCCGGACCGGGTGCCCGATCACATATGTGATATCGAGACGCTTCCGCGCCAGGCGCTGATCTACCGGCTCAGCGGCGACATGAACCCGCTGCATGCCGACCCCGATGTCGCGCGGTCGGTCGGGTTCGACCGCCCGATCCTGCACGGTTTGGCGACCTATGGTCTGGCCGCCCGGGCGATTCTCAAGACGTTGCTGGACTATGATTCTGCCCGGCTTGTCGGTCTGGATGTTCGGTTCTCGGCTCCGGTCTATCCCGGCGAAACCGTGCGGTTCGAAATCTGGGAAGAGGACGGCGAGGCCCGGTTTCGAGCGTCTATTCCTGCACGCGACGTGGTTGTTCTGAACAACGGCGCGGCGCGCTTTGCCTGAGGCAGTGAAGATGGCTCAACCGCTCAAGGATATCCTGGTGCTGGATTTCAGCACACTTCTTCCCGGTCCGATGGCGACGCTCATGCTGTCCGAGGTCGGGGCCGAAGTAATCAAGTTCGAACGGCCCGGAGTCGGCGAGGACGCGCGCCACACGGAGCCCAAGATCGACGGAGAGAGCATCGGATTTGCCGTGTTGAACCACGGCAAGCGATCGGTTGCCATCGACCTCAAGTCGAGGGGTGCAGTGGAATGGCTGCGCCCCTTGATCGAGAAGGCCGATGTTCTGGTAGAGCAGTTCCGTCCCGGCGTGATGGACCGGCTCGGGCTTGGTTATGATGCTCTGCGCGAGATCAATCCCGGTCTCATCTATTGTTCGATCACCGGCTATGGCCAGACCGGACCAAAGGCCAGCGCAGCCGGCCACGATCTCAACTACGTCGGTGATGCGGGTATCCTGTCGCTCAGTCGCGGACCGGATGACCAGCCAACGGCACCGTTCGGACTGGTCGCCGATATCGGAGGCGGAACCTATCCTGCAGTGATGAATATCCTGCTGGCCCTGATTGCGCGGCAGGCAAGCGGGCAGGGGACGCATCTGGATATCGCAATGTCCGAGGGGGCGTTCGCCTTTGCCTATTGGGCCCATGCCGAAGGTGTGATTGCCGGGCAGAACATTAAAAACGGTAGCAGCCGCCTGACGGGTGGCCTGGCCCGGTATAGGCTTTATACGGCTGCGGACGGGCGTCAGATCGCCGTCGGCGCGTTGGAAGAAAAGTTCTGGCAGTCGTTCTGCGATGTCATTGGTTTGCCGGTGGCACTTCGCGATGACTGGTCCGATCCCGATGCCAGTGCCGCGGAGGTTGCGCGTCGTCTGAGGAAACACCCCTCGACCCATTGGGAGCCTCTGCTGGCTGCGGCCGATTGCTGCTGTTCGGTCGTGAAAACGCCCGCCGAGGCGGCGCGCGACCCGCATTTCAAAGCGCGTGACGTGTTCGGGCGGACCGTAAAAATCTCTGACCGGAACACGCCCGCTTTGCCGCTGCCAATTGCGCCGGAGTTCCGTTCTTCGGGAAATTCGGTCGGAGTTGCAGCCACCTTGGGCAAAGACAATGCGCGTTATGGCGTGGACCAACCGATGACAGAGTAAATCCCGTTGACGGGCAGGTTTTGAATCGGTAATCTAACACTTGTTAGAAAAGGGGAGGGGCCAATGGACAAGTCTGACGATGACCTGCCGACTGATGCTGAGCGTTATGTCATGCCATCGCGCTTTGTGGAAAGCGATAGCTTGGAAGTGCAGGGTTTCGTGACATCGGCTTTGCGTGATCTTCCTTTGGACGCAACCAATCGAGACAAGGCGGTCCGCCTGTTCGAAGCGGTGCGCGACGATATTCGCTATGATCCCTATTGTTTCGCGCTGGATGAGGACTCTTACCGTGCCAGCCGTATCGCTGGGGCGGAAGCGGCGTTTTGCGTTCCCAAGGCAATTCTGCTGGCGGCTTGTCTGCGTGCTGTGGGTATCCCAGCCGCACTGGGGTTCGCGGATGTGCGCAACCACCTGAATACACCCAAGTTGCAGGAGTTGATGGGGACCGATCTCTTTATCTACCACGGCTACGTTCAACTGTGGTTGGGGAATGAGGCCTACAAGGTGACACCTGCATTCAACATGGAACTGTGTGAAAGATTCGGGGTCAAACCCCTGGTCTTCGACGGCTATCACGACGCGCTCTTTCATGAGTTCGACGAACAGAATCACCGACACATGGAATATGTGAACGACCGTGGTCTCTATTTCGACGCGCCGATGGGTGAGTTCCTGGTGGCGTTCAAGGAAACCTATCCGAAGCTGGAAGAATTCAACCGCATCCGGATATCCAAGGATGCGAGCGGATACGATGACGGTTTCGCAAAGGAGGGTGCCTCTTGAGGTATCTGGAAGACTTCTCGCCGGGCCAGGTCTATCGCTTTCGCAGCGCTCCGATGAGCGCGGGTTCGATAAAGGCGTTTGCCGAGGAATGGGATCCGCAGCGGCTGCACACCGACGAAAACTATGCAACCGCCATACATGGCAGCCTGATCGCCTCGGGCTTTCAGACGATGCTGGAAGTGTTTAGGCCGGTCATGTCTGAAATGATGGTCGATGTCGCCAATATCGGTGGCATGGGCTTTGACAATCTGCGCTGGCTGCGGCCGGTGCGCCCGAACGAACCCCTTGATGTCGAACTGACGGTCAACGCGGTCACGCCGTCAAAAAGCAAGCCCGACAGAGGTGTTTTGCACTATACGCTCAGCGCCAAAAACCCTGCGGGCGAGGTCGTTTTTTCGACCGACACCCCCGTGATGATCCAGCGAAAACAAAATGACACAGACTGATATCCTTTCCAGCGAACAAGAAGACCTTCGCCTGTTGCGCGAGAGCGCGCGCACGTTGTTTGAACGGGCGGGCGGAAGTGACAGAGCCCGAAAACTTCGTGATGCCGGGGGCGGTTTCGATGCGGAGATGGTCCGGGAACTCGCCGAGGCCGGCGTTTTCGGGGTGGCGGTGCCCGAAGATCAGGGCGGGCTTGGCATGGGCCTGGCCGCTGCCGGCATCATCGCCGAAGAGGTCGGTCGCGTGATTGCCCCGGAACCGGTCGTGTTGACGATCGGTCTGAGCCTCGGTCTTCTGCGCCGCCTTTGCCCGGATCATCCGAAGGTGCCACAACTCATCGGCGGCGAGGCTTCGCTGGCGGTTGCCTGGCAGGAACGTGGTCCGGGCGGTGCGCCTGCCGATGCGACCTGCCGGTATGCGGATGGAAAGTTGTTCGGCGGCAAGGCCTGGGTGGTCGGCGCGGCCGGATCGCAGGGTTTCCTTGTCGTGGCCGAAGGCGATGATGGCCCGGTTCTGGTGCTGGCCGAGGTCGGCGCGGACGGGCTTGTTACGACCGGGCGTGCGCAGGCCGATGGCAGTTCTCTGGGCGAGCTTTCCTTTTCGGGAACACCGGCTGCGGAGCTGGCCAGCGGTGCAGCGGTTCAGGAAGCACTGTCCGAGGCTGTGGCCGATGCCACGGCGCTTGCCGCGGCCGAGCTTGTCGGCCTGAGCCAGCGCGCCTTCGAGATTACGCTCGACTACATCAAGACGCGTGAGCAGTTCGACAAGCCGATCGGATCCTTCCAGGTCATCCAGCACCGCGCCGTCGACCTGAACGTGATGTGCGAGGTCGCGCAGGCCGCGGTGCGCGAAGTTCTGACGCGCATGGACGGCGAAACGGACGCAAATATCCGCGCACGTCTGGCCAGCCGGGCCAAAGCACGGGCGGTCACGGCCGCCAGGAACGTCACCCGCGACGCCATCCAGCTGCACGGGGCGGTCGGCTACACCGATGAATTCGATATCGGGCTTTATCTGAACCGGGCGCTGGTGCTGTCGGCCTGGCTGGGCGACGACGCCTATCACCGCCGGGCCTGGTTCGACGCGCGCGAAGAAGAGGGGGCCGCACAATGACCGACTGGAACGCAATGAGCGATGCGGAGTTCCGCAAGGAAGTGCGCGGTTTTTTTGAGGCCGAGTATCCCGAGGAGCTGCGCCACCTGCCGCACCGTCCCAAATTTGCCGAGATCAAGCACTGGCACCGCAAGCTGCACGCCAGAGGCTGGGTCGCACCGGCCTGGCCTGCGGAATATGGCGGCATGGGGCTGAACGCCGCCAAACTCTTGATCTTTTACGAAGAACAGCAACGCTGGGGCGTCAATCGCGGGCGCGATATGGGTGTGCAGATGGTCGGCCCGCTGATCATCAAGTTCGGCACACAGGAGCAGAAAGACTATTGGCTGCCGCGCATCCTGAGTTGCGAAGACATCTGGTGCCAGGGCTACTCAGAGCCGGGCGCTGGGTCCGATCTGGCCAATCTGCGCACCCGCGCGGATATTGACGGCGGTGACTTCGTCATCAATGGGCAGAAGATCTGGACCACGATGGCGCATGACGCCACCCATATCTTCATGCTGGTGCGCACCGACCCGGACACGCCCAGGAAACAACAGGGCATCAGCTTTGTCCTGGCGCCGATGGATCAGAGCGGTGTCGAGGTGCGCACGATCACCACGCTTTCCGGGGAAACCGAGTTTTGCGAGGTCTTCTTCGACAATGCCCGCACGCCGCGCGAAAACCTCGTGGGCGAGCTGAACAAGGGCTGGAGCATGGCCAAGGCTCTCTTGAGTTTTGAGCGCATCTTCATCGGCTCGCCCAGCCTGGCCCAGAACGCCCTGGGTCAGCTTGAGAGCTTTGCCCGGGGCCGTGGCGCCTTTGACGATCCGGTGTTCCGCGACCGTTTTGCCCAGGCCGCGCTTGATGTCGAGGATCACGCGGCGCTTTATGCCCGCTTTGCCGACCAGTTGAAGCGCGGCGAAACGCTGGGCGCGGATGTCTCGATGCTCAAGATCTGGGTGACCGAGTGCTTTCAGCGCATCACCGAATTGATGATCGAGGCCGCCGGACCCGATGGCGCCACCGTCGGCCCGCTTCAGGTCGGCAACGTAAGTGTCGATGTCCTTGCGAGCTTCTACAAGGCCAGGCCGACCACGATCTACGGCGGATCGAACGAAATCCAGCGAAACATCCTGTCCAAGGCCGTTCTCGGACTGCCGGGCTGAACCCATACCCTACGGAGGAAAAGACCCATGTCGGAGCGTTATGCAAAATACGACAAACTGAAATTTGACTATCCCGCGGATCGCGTGCTGCGCATCACGTTCGACCGGCCCGAGAGCTTCAACTCGGTGGATGCCGAAACCCACACCCAGATGACGGACATGTGGATCGACATCGACCGCGACCCCGACATCAACGCGGTCATCGTGACCGGCGCGGGCAAGGCGTTTTCGGCGGGCGGCGATTTCAGCCTGATTGAGAAGATGATCGGCGACTCGCACGAGATCATGAAGACGTGGAAAGAAGCCAAGGATCTCGTCTACAACATCATCAACTGCAACAAGCCGATCATTTCCGCGATCAATGGCCCTGCGGCAGGCGCGGGCCTTGTGGTTGCCATCCTGGCCGACATCTCGATCGCCGGGAAACGGGCAAAGATTGTCGATGGTCATCCGCGTCTGGGCGTTGCCGCTGGCGATGTCGCGGCGATTATCTGGCCGCTGCTGACCTCGATGGCCAAGGCGAAATACTATCTGATGACCTGCAAGCCGGTGTCGGGCGAAGAGGCCGAGCGCATCGGTCTGGTGTCAATGTGCGTCGAGGATGACGAGCTTCAGCAGATCGCTTTGGACACGGCTGTCGAACTGGCCAACGGCTCGCAAAGCGCGATCCGCTGGACCAAGTATTCGCTGAACAACTGGCTGCGCCAGGCCGGGCCGATCTTTGATGCGTCGACCGCGCTGGAGATGCTTGGTTTTATGAGCGAGGACGTCAAGGAAGGTGTGTTGTCGCACCGCGAGAAGCGCGCGCCAAACTTCCGCAAGGACTGCCCGCTTTAACGCCCGATTGGACGAGGAGGCATGGAAATGTCTGATGATATCTACAAAGATATAGCGCAAGCCTATGCCGCTGCGGCCGAAAAAGCTCCTGGCCTGAAATCGCGATTTACGGCTGCCGGATTCGATCCGGCAGCCGTCACATCGGTGGCGGACCTCTCGCGACTTCCAGTGATGAAAAAAGAAGAGCTTCTGAAGATCCAGCGCGAGAACCCGCCTTTCGGCGGATTCCTTGCCTCGGATCTGAAGGATATTGGACGGATCTACGTGTCCCCTGGCCCAATTTTCGAGCCGGCCCTTTCGGGCGAGGGAGGTCATGGCCTGGACCTGCTTTTCAAGGCGGCAGGCGTGGGGCCGGGGGATATCATCCTGAACACCTGGATGTATCATCTTGTGCCCGCAGGCTTGCTGTTCGACGAAGCGGCACAGGCCGCAGGTGCCACGGTGATTCCCGGCGGCGTGGGCAATACCGAGCTTCAGGCGCAGATCATCGTCGAAACCGGCGTGACTTCGATCTGCGCCTCGACCGCGTTTTTCCTGACGCTGGCGGACAAGGTGATCGAAACCTATGGCCGCGACGCATGGAAGGTGAAGACAGCCTTCCTCGGCGGTGAGATGGGCGACTGGATGGCCAAGCGCCGCCGGATCGAGGCCGAATACGGCGTGTCCACCTGGGCCGCCTATGCCACCGCCGATCTAGGCCTTGTCGCCTATGAGGATGGCGGCGAAGGCTATCTGGTTCATCCCGACCGCGTGGTGCAGATCTGCGATCCGGTCAGCGGCGAACAGGTCGCCCATGGCGAACCGGGCGAGGTTGTCGTGACCGCGCGCGATGCCACCTGGCCGATGATCCGGTTCGGCACCGGCGACAGCGCCTTTGCCCTGGAAAGCAACGCGGATGGCACCGTCAGCCGGATTTCAGCATTGCAGGGACGGGTCGGGGCAGCGGTCAAAGTGCGCGAGATTTTCGTTTATCCGCGCGTGGTTGAAGAAGTTGTCATCGGCACGCCGGGCGCAAAGGCCGCGCAGGCCGTGGTAACGCGCGAGAACGATCGCGACATGATCCGCCTCTCGCTTGTGCTGGAAGACGGTGCCGACGCTTCTGCTGCGGAAGCAGCCGCCGCCAAAAACTTCAAACTGCATACACGAATTCGTGTCGACGAAGTGAACATTGTTTCGGAACTACCCGAAAATGCAGAACTGATCGTCAACCAAAAGGACCGCTAAGATCGGGTCTCGATCATTCGCGACAACCGCAGAAACAGATGGGCGGCCGGGCAACCGGCCGCCCTCTTTCGTCAGGAACAGAGCGCATCTTTGGCGACCTGGTATTCCCGGTCGAGACGGTCGACGTAGTCCGCCGTGGTCATCACCTCTTTCACCGCTCCGATCCCCTGACCGCTGCCCCAGATGTCACGCCAGGCCTTGGGGCGAATGTCGCCGGTGGCCAGATCGAGTTTGTTGCCGATCCCGGCCAGGTTGTCCGGATCGAGACCGACCGCCCGCACCGACGGTTTCAGATAGTTGGCATGCACGCCGCTGAAATAGTCGGTATAGACAATATCATCGGCCCCGCCTTCGACGATCATTTGCTTGTACTCCTCCGACGCGACCGCCTCGGTCATGGCAATGAAGGGGGATCCGATATACCCAAAATCCGCACCCATGGCCTGCGCCGCCAGAATTGAGCGCCCGGTCGCGATGGACCCGGACAGGGCAAGCGGACCATCGAACCATTCCCGGATTTCCTGAACCAGCGCAAAGGGTGACAAGGCCCCGGCGTGGCCGCCAGCGCCGGCGCAGACCGCGATCAGGCCGTCGGCGCCCTTGTCGATCGCTTTCCTGGCGTATTTGTTGTTGATTACATCGTGCAGTACAGTGCCGCCGCACTCATGTGCCGCCTGGTTGACGTCTTCCCGTGCGCCCATTGATGTGATCCAGACAGGCACTTTCCAGCGCGCACATATTTCGACGTCCCGCTCAATCCGATCATTCGATCGATGGACGATCTGGTTGACCGCGAATGGCGCGGCGGGCCGATCGGGATTGGCCTGATTGTGCGCGTCAAGCTCTTCAGTGATGCGCTTGAGCCAGGCTTCAAGCAGCGGCGGTTCACCTTCGGACTCGCGTGCGTTCAGCGCCGGAAAGCTGCCGATGACGCCGGCTTTGCACTGGGCGACGACAAGATCCGGCCCGGACACCAGGAACATGGGCGAGCAGATCACAGGCAGGCGCAAGCGGCCGAGAGGGGTGTCGGAGTACATTGTCTATTTCTTCTTTGCTGTTTCAACAGGGGGTGCCGAGGCCCGTAGCCGTGACGGGCGCGCATGGGAAGGGAAGCCGAAAAAACGTGCCAGCAGACCGCAAGGAAATACACAGAACGGGTGAATTTTACACATGTCTGATTTTCCGCACCGGACTATTGCCCGTCGCTCAATGCCACTCCTATCGTGTTCCATGCTAGCCCATTCCTGGGAGGAGGAAGCGGTGCCATTGCTCTACAGCCGCTCGGAAAGCGTTGGTCGGATGACTTTCGATTTTCCCGAGAAGAAGAATGCCCTTGATCAAGACGCACGCAAAGAGATGGAACGCATCGTCACCCAGGTGCGCGACGATGACCGCGTGCGCGCGCTGTTGATCACGGGTGCCGGGGGCGCGTTTTGCGCCGGAGGCGATATCAGCACCTTCGCCGGTTCTTCGCCTGTGGCCATGCGGGACCGCATGAAACAACAGCACCGCGTAACCCGGATGCTATATGATCTTGAAAAGCCGGTCGTCGCGGCGGTTGCCGGGCCGGCCTTTGGCGTGGGGTTCAACATTGCGCTTCTGGCTGACGTGATCCTGGCCGCGCCCTCGGCCCGCTTTTGCCAGGCCTATGCGCGCGTGGCGATCGTGCCCGACGGTGGCGGGCTTTACTTGCTGGCGCGGACGGTCGGGACGCAGCGGGCGAAGGCGATGTTCCTGACGGCCCAGGTGATCGATGCCCAAGAGGCGCACGACCTTGGGATCGTCCACGCAATCCACGAAGAAGACGCGCTCGACGCAGAGGCCGATGCGCTGGCCGTGCGTCTGGCCGAAGGGCCGACCCGAGCCTTTGGGCTGGGCAAGTCGATGCTGAACCGTGGCATGGATTGCGATTTCGCGACCTATCTCGAGATCGAGGCAACCGCCGAAGCCCATATCATGCAGACCGCAGATCACCGCGAGGCGGTCGCCTCTTTCAAGGAAAAGCGCCCGCCGGGCTTTGTCGGATCATGAACGCGGCGCCCGATTGTGGCCCGCTGGCCGGTCTTCGGGTGATCGACCTCGGGCAGGTCTACCTTGGGCCCTATTGCGGTCTGATGTTCGCGCTCATGGGGGCCGAGGTCATCAAGGTCGAGCCGCCCGGCGGCGACAGTATCCGCGGCATCGCGGGCGGGCGCGAGAACCCCGCAGCGATGATGCTCAATTCCAGCAAACAGAGCGTGACGCTTGATCTGGGGTCCGAGGGCGGGCGCAGCGCCCTGCTGGCGCTGGCAGATTCGGCCGATGTTCTAATCGAGAATTTCCGTCCCGGTACGATGGAGAAACTGGGGCTGGGGTGGGAAACACTCTGTGCCCGCAATCCGCGCCTGGTCATGGGGTCAGGAAAGGGTTACGCGGCCGATTCCGTCTATCGCGATGCGCCGGCGATGGATTTTCCTATTCAGGCCCTGACCGGGCTGATGTCGGTGACCGGGTTTCCCGATGGTCCGCCGGTGAAATGCGGCGCAGCGATCACCGATTTTCTGGGCGGTATCCACCTTTTTGGTGGCATTATGGCGGCGTTGCATGCGCGCGGCGCGACAGGGCGCGGGGACTTTGTCCAGATCGCGATGCAGGACGTCACGCACCACGCGCTGGCGTCGAATATCGCAAGCTATCTGCTGGCGCCTGACGGGTTCGCCGACCGGGCCGGCAACAGTCAGGCCGTGCTCAAGGTCGCACCCTACGACCTGTTTCCGGCGCGCGACGGGCAGGTGGCCATCATGTGCCTGAATGATCGCCACTGGCAGCAGCTGACCCGGGCCATGGGTCGCCCTGATCTGGCCGAAGATCCCGAACTGGCCGCGGGACCCGCGCGCTGCGCGCGGCGTGCCCAAGTCGATGGCTGGGTGACGGCGTGGACCTCAAGTCAGACCCGCGCCGAGATTTTCGCGGCCCTGAGCAGCGCACATGTGCCGGGCGCCCCGGTGCGCACGCTCGCTGAGGTGGTGTCGGACGATGACATGCGCGCCCGCGGCATGATCCATGACCTTCCGCATCCAGACCTGGGCACGGTCCCTGTTCCAGGGCTGCCGATGCGTTTCGCGGCTCACCCACAGGTCGCCCCTATCCCCGCACCAACCGTAGGCGCCGATACGGCGCGCATCCTGGCCGCGCTGGAACAGGACCTGCCCTCTGCTCAATCAAAGGACACCTACTGACATGTTCAAGCTCGATCCGGAATTGGAGGATTTTCGCAACGAGGCACGCAAGCTGGCTGAGCGCGAGTTTGCTCCCAGGGCCGCCCATTGGGACGAAGCCGAAGAGTTTCCAGCCGCGAACCGCGACAAGCTGGCCGAACTTGGCTATCTGGGAATGTTCATCCCTGAAGAATACGGCGGCTCCGGCGCGCCAGTGATCCAGGGCACGGTGTTTCTGGAAGAAATGGCGCGGGTCTGTTTCAACACGGCGCTGGTCTCGCAACTCTACCTGAACGGCCCATCCCGGGCAATCAGCGTTCTGGGCAGCGACGAGCAGAAAAAGCGGTTCCTGCCAGACATGGCGGCCGGCAAGAAATTCATCGCAATCGCCATCAGCGAGCCAGAGGCGGGGTCGGCGGTGACAGACCTGCGCACCACGGCCACAAGGGACGGCGACGGATGGGTGCTGAATGGCAACAAATGCTGGTCCACGGGCGCCCATGTGGCCGATTATGCGCTGGTCTTCTGCCGTTTCGGCAAGGCCAGCGGGGCGAAGGGGATTGGTGCCTTTGTCGTCGATCTGAAGAAGCCGGGCGCGCGGATCGGCCACATATCGCTGAAGATGGGTGGCCGGGGGCTGACCGAGGCCGAGATTATCCTTGAAAACTACAAGGCCGGTCCCGAGGATGTGCTGGTCGAAGGGGACCCGGAAAGCTCGCGCTCCTTCGCGCTGTTGATGAGCAGTTTCGGACCCGAGCGGGTGGGCAACGCAGCGATGTGCGTGGGGCTGGCGCAGGGCGCTTTCGATGCTGCAAAGTCGTATTCCGAGATTCGCCATCAGTTCGGGCGCCCGATCAAGGAATTCCAGGGCCTGCAATGGAAAATCGCCGACATGGCCACACAGATCCATGCTGCGCGTCTGATGGTCTATCGGGCCGCGACCAACCCCGCGCCGAACGGCTTTCCCGATCCGATGGATGCGACCATGGCCAAGCTTTACGCCAACGAAATGGCGCAGAGGGTCACGAACGAAGCGCTGCAGATCCACGGTCACAATGGTTACACGCGCGAATACCCGCTGGAACGTATGGTGCGTGACGCGCGCGGCTTCGCGCTTGGCGGTGGCACCGTCGAAATCCTGCGCAATACGATCGCCGCCATGGTCTACGGCCACAGCTTCGACCAGCGGCGGGGGTAGGGCGGATGCATCCCTCGTTGCTAACGACAGAACAGGTCGCTCTCAAGGATGCCGCGCGCAAACTGGCGCTCGGGGAATTCCGGGACCGCGCCGCACGCTGGGACCGCGACGGCATCTACCCCGAGGAAAACCACCATCGCCTGGGCGCGCTTGGCTATCTGGGCATGACCATTCCCGAAGAATACGGCGGTGGCGGTACGCCGCTGGTGGATTGCTATCTCGTGATCGAAGAACTGGCCAAGGTGGATTTCAATACCGCGCTGATCGTTCACGATCAGAACGTCTCGCCCCGGATCATCGCCACCTGCGGCAGCGAGGCGTTGAAGCAGGCTTTCCTGCCCCGCTTCGCCGCGGGCGAGATCGAATGCGCGATCTCCTGGTCCGAGCCCGAGGCCGGGTCGGACGCCACCGCGGTGACGACATCGCTGCGCCCGGACGGGGACGGGTTTGTGCTGAACGGCGGCAAGATCTTTACCACTTTCGGCGACAGGGCCGATTACCTTCTGGTCTATGCTCGGTTCTGCGAAAGCAAAGGCGCGCGAGGCATCGGAACCGTTTTGGTGCACCGCAAAAGCCCCGGCGTTTCGGTCCATATTCTTGAACAGAAGATGGGCGCGCGCGGCTGCAACGAATGCGAGATCCATTTCGACGATGTGCGGGTGCCGTCCGAAAACGTCGTGACCGAAGGGCTGGCCGGCAACTCCAGCGGCTTTGTCCGCCCGCTGGGTGTCTATAACGCCACGCGCGTCGGCATGGGGATACTGGCGCTTGGTGTCGCCGAGGGGGCGTTCGACCTTGCACGCGACTACATGAAGACCCGCCGGCAATTCGGCAAGGCGCTGTCCGAGATGCAGGGGCTGCAATGGATGATGTCGGACATGAAGGTGCAGATCGAGGCCGCGCGGTCGTTGTGTTATACGGCGCTGTCGCTGATCGACCGCGGCCAGCCCGATCCAACATTGTCTTCGATCGCCAAGGTTCAGGCCACCGAAATGGCACAGCGCGTCACCCATGACGCCATGCAGATGTTCGGTGGCTACGGCTATTTCGGTTCGCTTCCGTTGGAGCGGATGGTGAGGGATGTGCGGATGCTGACGATCACCGGGGGAACGACCCAGATACATAAGAACGGGATTGCTCGGGCGCTGTTCACTGACTGACGAATCTTCGCCAAAGGGAGGGGTGGTCATGACAAGCGATATCACTGTGGAACACTCAGAAGGTCTGGCCGTCGTGTCGTTGAACCGGCCCGACAAGCTGAATGCGCTGACCCTCGACATGCGCGTCGAACTCCTGGACGCGTTTCGCGATATCCAAACTGACCCGCGGATTCGCGCCGTATTACTGCGGGCCGAGGGCCGCGCTTTTTGTGCGGGTGCGGATATTTCGACCATGGGCAAGGACGATGTCTGGGGTGATCGGGCGCGCTTGTACAGGGCGCACCAGATGATCCTTTCCATATTCAATTGCGAGAAGCCTGTGGTTGCCGCGGTGCGCGGTCCGGCGGTCGGGATCGGTCTGAGCATGGCGCTCGCCTGCGACGTTATCCTGCTCTCCGAGACGGCAAGATTCGGTCAGGTTTTTCGCAAGATCGGGCTGGCCCCCGATGGCGGCGCGGCGTTTTTCCTTCAGAATCTGATCGGTCGGCAACGTGCGACGGACCTTGCCTTCTCAGCGCGGATGGTGCCGGCGGATGAAGCCCTGAGCCTGGGATTGGCAAGCCAGGTTCATCCCGATGATGCCCTCGACCGGGCGGCCCTGGACTATGCGACAGACCTGGCCGCGGGGCCAACCTTTGCCCTGGCCGGTACCAAGCGGCTGATGCGCGCCGCGATGCAACCGTCTCTGGAGAGCTTTCTTGAAACAGAAGCCATCATTCAGGGGCAAATCATCAAGAGCGCGGATCACGCCGAAGGCATCGACGCCTTTCTGAGCAAGAGAAAACCGGTTTTCCGTGGCGTATGACCAAGCGGATTGGCCCTTTTTACGACAGGGAAGAGATAGTGATGGAAACAGTCATTGCACGACTTGGCAGGGTGTCGCGGATTATCACCTATATTGCGACTGCCCTGGCGGCCCTGATGATGGTCCACGTCACGCTCGATGTCATCCTGAGCCAGTTCATCGCCGAGCCCCTGCCGGGCACGGTGGATTACGTGTCGTATTATTACATGGTCGGGTTGGTCTTTCTGCCGCTTCCCTTCGTCGAATACACCAACGAGCACATCAAGGTCGACCTGATCCACGATCTGCTCCCGACGGGGGCGAGGACCGCTCTCGACATGCTGGCTCTGGCGCTGTCTGCGGTGTTCTACGGGCTGCTCACCTGGCAGACCTGGATCGATGCCGTCGAAAAATACCTCATCGGCGAGCAATCCATGGGCATGGCGGCGGTGACCGTCTGGCCCGGTCGCTTCTGTCTGCCTCTTGGTGCGGGGCTGATGGTTCTGCTCTTGCTGGCCAAGCTGATCCAGAGGCCTTTCACCGACGCTGGCATGGCCGGCCCCAATCACGACATGTACGAATAGGAGTGGAACGGTGAGCTTTTTCCAGATCGGCCTTTGCGGCATCGTTTCTGTCATCCTGCTGGTCTTGCTGCGCGTTCCGATCGCGGTCGCGCTGGGTATCGTGTCCTTCTTCGGGTTCTGGGCGATGCTGGGAAGCGGCGCGGCTTTCGGCCTGCTGACGGCGGTGCCCTATGATTTTGCCGCGCACTGGACCCTCAGTTCGATCCCGATGTTCCTGTTGATGGGATACGTCTGTTACCAGACCGACATCACGCGCGGGATCTTCAAGGCCGCCCGGGTCTGGCTGTCATTCCTGCCGGGCGGGCTGGCGGTCGCCAGCGTGGGCGGCGCGGCGCTGTTTTCGGCGGCGGCCGGCTCCAGCCTGGCCTGCGCCGCGGCAATGGGCCGGATCGCGGTGCCGGAAATGCTGAAGCGCGACTACGATCCCGGGCTGAGTACCGCCGTGGTTGCCGCAGCCGGCACCATGGGGTCGCTCATCCCGCCGAGCATCCTTCTGATCATCTACGGTATTTTTGCCGAGGTCGCGATCAGCAAGCTGTTTCTGGCCGCGATCGTGCCGGGCGTACTGACGATGCTGGGGTACTGGGCCGTGATCATCGTTCGTGTGTGGATCAATCCCGCGCTCGCGCCGTCGCTCGACGAAAGCGCGACATGGTCCGAACGGCTGGAGGCCCTGAGCGAGACATGGCCCGTGATCTTGCTGGTGGTGGGCGTTTTCGGCGGTCTGTTCACCGGGATATTCACACCCACGCAGGCCGGGGCTGTCGGGGCGGCGTTGTCCTTCGTGATTGCGGCGGCGCGCGGCACCCTGAACTGGAAAGTTTCCAGGATCGCGCTGATGGACACTGCAAAAATGACTGCGGCGATCTTCATCATCGCGGTCGGTGCCAACCTGTTTTCGAGGTTTCTGGCGATCAGCGGTATCCCCGAAGCGATGACCGACCTGGTGATTGATATGGGGGCCAGCTATGTGATGCTGGTTTTCGGCACGGCCGTGATCTTTTGTCTGCTGGGCATGATCCTCGATCCGCTGGGCATCCTGCTGCTGACGCTGCCGATCCTTCTGCCGATCTACGAGGCGAACCATATCAGCCTGATCTGGCTGGGCGTGCTTGCAACCAAGCTGGTCGAGATGGCTCTGATCACCCCACCGGTGGGGCTGAACGTGTTCGTGATCAAGGGCATCGTCGGTGATGCGGTCCCGATTTCACTGATTTTCAAGGGTGTTTTGTGGTTTTTGGCTGCGGATGTGGTGGTCCTGATCATCATGGTCGCCTTTCCCGAACTGATCATGTTCCTGCCAGAGCTCGGCAACTGATTTGGCCATCCCGGCCGTGACGAACCCCGCGCAATAGCGGGGTCTTGAAAAAGAGGAGGAGACCACATGAAACTGACCAATGCGTTTGCCGCGCTGGCGGCGACGACCGTTCTAGCGGCGACACCGGCCCTGGCCGAAAAGCGGGTGACTATATCCAACTGGACGTCACCCAATCACGCGACATCGCGTGGCCATGCCGCCTTTGCCGAAATGACCGAATCTGAATTTCCGGATGCCTTCGACTTCAAGCTGTTTGCCGGCGGCGCCTTGCTTGGCCCCAAGCCAACACTGTCCGGCCTGCGCGACGGCGTCGCCGATGTAGGTCTGCTGGCGTTGACCTATTTCAGGTCGGAAATGCCCTATGCGCAGCTCGTCGCCGATCTCGCTCTTTTGGGCGAGGACCACTATGCCATGGCCGGCGCGACCAGCGAATTCGTGATGCTGCACTGCCAGCCGTGCAAGGACGAGTTCGCAAAGAACGGCATGGTGGCGCTGAGCGGGATCAGCACTGCGCCTTATGTATTGCTGACCACCAAGCCGATCGTCGAAATCAGCGATATGCAAGGGGTCAAGCTGCGCACGGGCGGGTCGGTCTGGGACCGCTGGGCGACACGCCTTGGGGCAGAGCCGGTAAACGTGCCGTCGAGCGAGATGTACGACACGATGAGCCACGGTGTCGTCACCGCTGCGGTGCAGCCGGTCGGTGCGCTCAAGGGGCACAGTCTGATCGAGGTTGCCAAGCACCTGACGGAGTTGCCGTTGGGCACCTATCATTCCGGTTCGATCTTTGCCGCCGGCCCGAAATTCTGGATCTCACTTTCGCCGGAGCAACGCGAGCAATTCGTCAAGAACATACCCGAGGCCGTGGCGCAGACCGAGGTGTACTACGAAACCGACGATCTCGACGTGCTGAAAGAGGCGGGTGGGCTTGGCCTGCAGGTACACCAGCCGTCGCCTGAGTTTCTTCAGGATCTCATTGATTTCCGCACCGCCGATCTTGAAGAGATCGCCCGCATCTCGCGCGAGGAACGCGGCATCGAAGATCCGGAACCGCTGATCGCAACCTATCGCGAGCTGATCGAGAAATGGCACGGTCTGGTTGAGCCGCTGCAACCGATCCGGGACAATCATCAGCCTTATGCAGACCTTCTGCGTCAGGAGATTTATTCCAAGATCGACTTCGCAACCTACCCGAACTGAGCCGTTTCAGGCCTGAATACACAGCGGCCCTTCGCAAGAAGGGCCGCTTCATTGCTTCCTTCGTCTGTTCAGAGGGTGGCTTCGGTGCCCAGGATATTCGTCACCTGGCTGGACAGGACACCGCCGTTGCCGTGGGCCAGGGCCAGTTCGGCACTGCCGATCTGGCGATCGCCAGCATCGCCGCGCAGTTGCCGCACCGCCTCGACCAGCGTGAAGATGCCGTACATCCCGGGATGCACGCATGACAGGCCGCCACCATTGGTATTGACCGGCAGGTGGCCGCCAGGCGCGATGCCGCCGTTCGCCACAAACGCACCGCCTTCGCCTTTCTTGCAAAAGCCCAGATCTTCTAGAAAAAGGATCACATTGATGGTGAACGCGTCGTAGAGCTGGACCACGTCGATGTCCGCGGGTTTGACACCCGCCATGTCCATGGCCGTTCGCCCTGATTGCGCAGCGCCGGTCACGGTCAGGTCCGCCATTTCGGAGATGTCGCGGTGCGTCGTGCCCTCGCCGCCGCCCAGCAAATACACCGGAGGTCTGGGGTGATCCTTGGCCGTCTCGGCCCGGCGCATCACAATCGCGCCACCGCCATCGGTCACAAGGCAGCAGTCGCGCACCCGCAGAGGGTCGGAAACCGGCCGCGAGGCGATGACATCCTCGCGCGTCAGAGGATCGCGCATGAAAGCGTCGGGGTTCTTTTGGGCCCAGGCCCGGGCCGCCACCGCCACGTCGGCCAGCTGTTCGCGCGTTGTGCCGAATTGCGTCATGTGACGGTCTGTGGCCAGCGCATAGGACGACAGCGGGAACAACGGTCGGTAGGGGGCCTCGTAGGTCGGCAGGCCAAGCGCAGTCATCAGCTTGCCCGAGGCGGTGCGCTGGTTCGATCCGTAGCAGATCAACACGGTATCAGCGAGCCGCAATTCGAGCAGCATCGCGGCCCAGAGCGTGTGCGACAGGAACGACGAGCCGCCCATGCGGTTGTTCATCGTGAACCTGGGGTTCAAGCCCAATTCCTGCGCCAGTGTAAGACCCGACAGCATATCCAGCGGCTGGCAGGTGGCAACGGCATCGACCTCGCCAAGTGCGATCCCCGCATCGGCAAGCGCGCCGTGCACCCCCTCGATTGTGATCTCCATCGAGCTTTTGCCATGGGCCTCGCCGCAGCCTGCCAGCGCTGCACCGACGATGGCGGCTTTTCCCCGTAAACTCAATTTGCTTCTCCTTCTGGCCGGAAAACCACGGCGGGGTCACCTTCGGCGCCTTCGCCGATCGACGCGGTTACTTTCAGCCCGGCGACAATCTGGTCATGCGCGATACCGTCGATGCGCGACATCATTCGTACCCCTTCCTCCAGGTCCACCAGAACCACGTTGTAATCGCCGCCTCGTTCCGGTTTTCGGCGCACGACCGTTCGCGCATAGACGGTGCCCCTCCCGGTTGGCGCGAACCATCCCAGATCCGCGCTGCCGCAGGCCGGACAGATCACGCGCGGATGGAATACATGGGTGCCGCAGCCGCCACATTTCTGAATCTCGAAGACGCCCTCGGCCAGCTTCGCGGCGAAGACGGCGTCCGGCCCTGGGCCTTGTCCAATGCCGGCCATCTCAGAACCCGATGTGGAAGCCACCGTTCACGCTCAGGTGCTGGCCGGTGATATAGGATGCCGCGTTGGACAACAGGAAACAGACGGGCTGCGCGACTTCTTCAGGGGTGCTCATCCGTCCCATCGGAATCTGCGCCATATACCTGTCGGCGAATTTTTCAGAGCGGATGGTCTCAGTCATTGGTGTCTCGACCATTCCGAAACAGACTGAATTGACGTTGATGCGGTAACGGCCCCATTCACGCGCGGCGCTCATTGTCAGGCCCAGAACCCCGGATTTTGCCGCGCCATAATTGATCTGACCGATGGTGCCGCGACGCCCGGCATCGGATGAGATATTCACGATGGCACGGCGCGCGGCGCTTTCGGGGTCTTTTTCGACCCGGTCCTTGTAATAGGTCCCCACGGCCTGAAGGCAGGCGAAGACACCGGTGAGGTTCACGTCGATGACCTGTTGCCAGGTGGCCCGGTCCATCTTGTGGATCATCGCGGCGCGCACGATCCCGGCGTTGTTCACAAGCCCGTTGATGTCGCCGAATTCGTCGAAGGCGAATTTCACGAGCTTCCCGGGAAAGTCCGGGTCGGCCACATTCCCCACGATGGCGCGGGCATTGCCACCGATCTGTTCGGCGGTTTCCTTGACGCCGTCCTCGTTCAGATCGTTCACCACGACCTTGGCGCCCAGCTCTGCCGACAGCGCCGCCACACCGCGGCCGATACCCTGTCCGGCGCCTGTGACGATAACCACTTGATTGTCCAATGCCATCGGGTTGATCATTTCTGTCTCCTTTTGTCCTTCGTTTGTTTGGTCTCGCTCACCATCGGTTCACTCAGGTGGTCACGACGGTGGTGCGAGCCGCTTGATCACGGCATCGCCATGGGCCAGATGGTGCCCGTCCTGATTGAAGATCTCGCCCTGTACAAAAACCAGTTTGCGTCCGCCCCCGACAATGCGCGCGCGGGCCGTCAGCGTGTCTCCTTCGGTCGCCGGGGCGACGAAACTGGTGGTAAGCGAAAGCGTAAGGCAGCGATGACCTGGGCGGCCATCCCCCGCGTAGGCCGCGCAAAAGGTGACCGCGTTGTCCAGCATGGTCGCGTAGACACCGCCATGCACCGAAAAAGCGCCGTTCAGGTGATCGCGTCCGATGGCCAACCGCAGCTCGGCTTTGCCATCGGACCACGAGACGAAGCGCACGCCGAGCAATGCGTTGAACGGGGCGGGGATGTCCGGTCTGCCGTCTTGTGCGCTCATATTACGCTGTCTCCTGCTTGGCCGAGACCATCACCAAAGCGACAGCCACTGCCGCCATAGCGGCACCTGCGCCCACCGCGCCGAGGATCGGAACCGCCAGACCCGCGTTCGAGGGAAAGGCGAAGGCCAGACCGGCAATACCAAGAAGGACGCGGGCGATTGTTCCTGGCAGTCCGGTTTCGATCCGCCCGACGCCAAACAGATACCCCTGAATACCGGCGCAGATCAGCAGAATGCCGAGACCGGCGCGCAGAACCGTAAGCAGGCTTTCGAGTGGACCGGCTTGCAGGATGAACGCCGGATCAAGGACGAAGAAGAAGGGAATTATATAGACGATGCTTCCAAGCTTCATCGCTTCGAAGGCCGTCGCAAAGGGTTTGGCCTGGGCGATGGCCGCCGCGGCGAAAGCCGCGAGCGCGACGGGGGGGGTGATATAGCTCAGCATGCTCCAGTAAAGGATAAATAAATGGACGCCGATCGGATCGAGCCCGCCGGCGACCAGGGCGGGTGCCAGCGACACCGCCAGAATCACATAGGCGGCGGTCACGGTCATGCCCATTCCAAGAATGAAACTGGTCAAAGCCCCCAGCAGCAGAAGCAGAAAGATGTTGCCGCCCGCGATGAACAGCAGATCGTTCGAGATCGTCCCGGACATCCCGGTCACCGCCAGTCCGCCGACGATCAGCCCGACCGCCGCAAGAATGGCAACAAGTTCGACGAACAACTGTCCCGTGGCGATCAGAAAATTCATCAGCTCCTTTCGCCCCCAGCGTGATTTTGAGAGCAGCTGGTTCAGGACAAGAAGCAGCGCGGTCGCATAGAATGGAGCGATCGCCTCGCGCTTGAGGTAGAGCAACATCCAGATCAGCAGCCCGAAGACGGCGAGAAAGTACCAGCCTTCGCGCAGCACCTTGCCGATCCTGGGAAGGTCGGCGCGCGGAACGCCTTTCAGTCCGTTGCGCGCCGAGTATGCGTCGATTTGTGCGAACAGGCCGAAAAAGTAGAACAGCGAAGGAAGCACCGCCGCCACAACGATGTTGGTGTAGTCGGTCGCCAGGAATGTCGCCATGACAAAGGCCGTGGCGCCCATGATAGGGGGCATCAGCACCGCCCCCGTCGACGCCGCCGCTTCGATCCCCGCCGCATAAGTGGGCCTGAACCCCACCTTTTTCATCGCTGGAATGGTAATTGATCCGGTCGTCAGCACATTGGTGATCACGCTGCCGCTCATCGAACCGGTCAGCCCGCTGGTCAGAACTCCTACCTTGGCCGGCCCGCCCCGGACATTTCCGAGCGCGGCAAAGGCGATGTCGATAAAAAACGGACCTGCGCCGGTATGTTGCATCGCAACGCCGAAGATCATGAACCCCACGACAAGATTGACAAAGCTGCGCATCGGTATGCCCAGCACACTTTCGCCGCTCATCGCGTGGAAGATCGCCGTTTCGACGGGCGAGCGCTGGAAGCCCTGGATCGGGCCGGGCGCATAGTTGGCGATCATGGGGTAGATGGAAAATACCAGGATTACCGCGAACAGCGTCCAGCCGCCGGTGCGGCGCGCGGCCACGAGCAGCAGGAACCAGAAGGCGAAGCTGGCGATCACGGCATTAAGAGGAGCGGCGAAATCCCACCCTTTGTTCACCACGCTGCGCCCGTAGTAGGCAAAGAAGGCGCAGGTGATCAGGGCCAGCAGGGCCAGAAAGTAATCCCACCATCGCGTCGATCCGTAAGGATCTGACTTTGAACAGGGAAAGACAAGGAACACCAGTGGCAGCGTCAGCAGAAGCATCACGTAGAGGTAGTGAATTTCAAGCAACCGGACGTTCATGAAGAAGCCCAGATTGAACAGATGGTTGACCGACGCCGCGGTCAAAAGCAGCGCCGAGACGACGAGCGACCAGCGAACAAACGCGGGCAGGGTGCCCATACCGGTCGGTTGCGCCGGCGCTTCCTGTGTTTCCTGTGCCATGCCCGTATTCCAGTTTTGTGCTGCGTTGCTTTGTGCAAGGCGCCTGTGGGGCGCCGCGCTGTGTCGCATCAGCGGAAAAAGACTTCGTGGCCGGCCGCTTCCAGTGCGTCGGCACGGGCTTTCATCCATGCAGCGGCAAATTCTTCTTCACCCTCTGGAGCGTCCCCGACAAATGTGCCCCAGGCCCGCAAGAGCACCTCTTGCCGTTCCACCAATTTGTCCTGGTTTGCCTGGGCTTCCGGTGTCCACAGACCCTTTTCCTTGAAGTAGGCAACGCTGCCATCGCTCCATGGCATCACCCAAGACAGGATCTGGCGATCAATCGCATACGCATTGGCACCGGGGGCGGCATCCTTGTAATCGTCGAACCCTGCGTCAAGCGCGGCTACGATGTTGCGCACCTCGGTGGAATCCTGATCGGAGTTAGTGACCAGGATCGGATAGGGGTACTGCGCCATGGGCAGTGGGGAGGCAGGGTCGATGCCCGGCCCCACAGACACCATATGCGGTGTCACGAAGGGCGTTACGCTGGTGTAGCGTTCCCATGCTTCTGTCTGGTCCGCGGGTGTTTCAAGCCATTTCAGGCCGCGCGGGCTTGACTCGATCTGGTAGTTTACGGTGGTCGTCGTCAGTGCAAAGGCGGCATCCACACGGTCTTCGAGAATGCCCTGGAGCGTGTTCACATAGCCCGAGAATTCCACTGCCTCCACGTCGTCCCATGTCAGGTCCGCAAAGGCCAGCAGCCCCTCCATGTTGACATCGATCGCCGGCGAACTGACGGCGCGACCGACCCGTTTGCCCTTGAGGTCCGTAATCGTCTCGATGCCGGCATCGGCCGCGACGGCGACACCCAGACCGTAGTCGCCGACAGCCTGAAGCACCGCGCGGATCGGCTGCGGGCCCCATTCAGGCGCAGCAAAAAGGAAAACCCCTTCGGCAGCGAAATAGGAGGCGATGCCGCACAGGCAATAATCGACCGTCCCGTTTTTGAGCGGCGTCATCCGCGAGACGTCGTTTCGCCCCGGAAGCACGCGGACCGTCGATCCGTATTTGCTGCGCATCATGTTGCCGATGGCTATGGAATGCGCATGACCGGCCGATCCCGTGTCATAGGCCGACCAAGCGATCACGTCAGGCAGATCGATGTCTTGCGCGCCAGCCGAGGTGGCCATTGCCAGGCATGCGGCAGCGATCCCGGTTATCTTGAACTTCATGATATTCTCCTCCTTGTTGGTCGTTGGTCCCGGGTGGCGCCCATTCAGATCAAAGCTCTGAAAACGCGACATCCTTGTCGACGCGTATTTCAGGCGGCAGCCCGAGAATGCGTTCGCCAATGATCGTGCGCTGGATCTCGTCCGATCCCCCCGCGATCCGGTTGCCCGGCGCGGTCAGGTATTCGTTTCGCCAGCGCGCCACGTCATCCCCGACCTTGGCTGATATGCCCGCCGAAGTTCCCGCCAGATCCATCCCGAAAGCGCCCATTTCCTGCCGCAGCTTGCCCAGCAACAGCTTGCCGATCGAGCCCTCTTCACCCGGTGCCTGGCCGCGCGAAAGCGACGTCATGACCCGGTAAGAGGTGAATTCCAGTCCGCGTTGACGCGCGATGAAATCGGCAATGCGCGCGCGCACCTCGTCGTCCTCGATGGCCGGGCGACCGTTCCGTTCGACACGGGTAGCCAGATCAATCAATTCCTCGGCCCGCGCACCGCCACTGGCCCGGCCGACGGAAATACTGAACCGTTCGTTCATGAGTGTGGTCAGCGCCACTTTCCACCCTTCGGATACACCGCCCAAGCGGGCGCTGTCTGGCACGCGCAGGTTGTCGATGAACACTTCGTTGAAACTGGAGCTGCCCGAAATCTGGCGAATAGGACGGGTTTCGATGGCCGGGTCGGACATGTCCACAAGGAACATGGTCATTCCCTTGTGCTTGGGCACCTGTGGATCGGTGCGCGCCAGCAGGATGCCGTGAGTGGAATAATGCGCCCCCGAGGTCCAAACCTTCTGACCGGAGATCACCCATTCGTCGTCTTCGCGGCGTGCACGGGTGCGGATACCGGCCAAATCGGACCCGGCGGCGGGTTCGGAAAAAAGTTGGCACCAGATGTCTTCGCCCGTGAGAGCCCGGGGCAGGAATCTTGTTTTCTGGTCTTCGGTGCCGTGGATCATGACCGTAGGCCCGACCAGCCCGATCCCGATCAGAAAGACGTTGGGCGGGACGGCGTAGCGCCCTTCCTCTTGATTCCAGATCACTTGCTCGATCGGAGTGGCGTCACGCCCACCGAAAGCACGGGGCCATGTCAGCCCCGCCCAGCCTGCGTCGGCCTTTCGTGCCTGCCAGTCGCGCGCACGGGCAACTTCGTCGGCGTCGCGGGCCATGAAATGGTCCTGGGCCTTTTCGCTTCCATTGCGGCGGGTCGCGGTGGCATCAAGCCAGTCGCGCGCCTTGGCGCGGAACGCGGCTTCTTCCGGGCTGTCGCTGAAATCCATCTGCACTTTGTCCTTGTCAGTTCGCGGCCCTTTGGCCGTCCGCCAGATTGCAAAGCAGCCGCTCGCGCCACAAATCGGCCAGGCCGAGTTCGGCCTTCAACTGCCATCCTCGCCGCAGAAACAAATGCGGGTCGGCCGCCCAGGTGAACCCGATCCCACCGTGAAGCTGCACCGATTCCTCAGTGGTGAATTGCACTGCATCGAGAGCCGCGAGGCGTGCTACCGCCGCCGCTTCGGACAGCCGTTCATCCCCGCTCGCCAGCGCCCAGGCGCCGAAAAAAGCATTGGACCGTGCCAGCTCGATCTTGGCGAACATGTCCGCGAGCCGGTGCTTGACCGCCTGAAAACTGCCGATCTGGCGTCCGAACGCCTGCCGCTCGCAGGCATAGTCTCTGGTCAGGAAAAGCGCCCGCTCGGCCAGGCCGATCTGTTCGAAGGCGGCCAACACTGCGGCGCCGTCCAGAAGAGTCCGGATCGCTGCGGGATCGGACCCGGGAAGCAGTTCAACCGGCGTGTCGTGAAAGACGATCTCGGACGTCGGACGGGTGCGGTCGATCGCATCCAGCGCGCTGATCGACACCGAGGGGTCCGAAAGATCCGCCAGATAAAGGCGCGCGGTGCCGCCTTCGTCCAGGGCGGCGACGATCGCGAATGACGCATCGGATGCGAACGAAACTGGCGATTTCCGTCCCGAAAGGCGATCCTGCAGCACTTTTGCCGAGACCCGTTCCGGTGCAGACCCTCCATCCTCGGCAAGCGCGACGGTAACGATCATGCGGCCTTCGGCGATCCGGGGAAGCAGATTTTCCCTTTGGCTTTGCGTGCCCAAGTCCTGAATCGCGGGGATCGCCAGGCCAAGAACCGGGCCAAAAGGTATGGCGGCCAGGCTACGGCCGATCTCTTCGGCGACAATGGCCAGTTCGATCGCCCCCATCGCCGCCCCCCCGTAGTCTTCGGCAATTGCAAGGCCCAGCCATCCGCCGTCCGCCAAGGCGGTCCAGGTTGCGGAATCGAACCCGTCGGCAGCCTCAAGACAGTCATGCGCCACCGCGAGAGTGGCGTGATCGCTCAGCATTCGTGCCAGCGTGTCGCGTATGGCATCGTGTTCGTCGGAAAAGCCGAAATTCATGCTGGTCCTCTTCGGGTCATGGCATTTGGCGCCTGTTCACAAAAAGGTAAGGTACGCGTTCGGTATGTCCCAAACGCTATCCGGCACCAGCCGCGTAAAACCACATATGTGCTGTGGCGTGGAAAAAGGGGCCACTGGAGCGAAGAATGCGATTCATCAAGAATGTGCTCAATCGACGTGAAAGCCGCAAAAACGAGGCAGTCGATTGATTGCTGCGGAGCTTGCCGCCTAACGTGAAGGAACCGGGGCGTGTTCCGGGCGCAGGACAGATGTGGCCGAACCCTCTCAGAAAATGGAACTGATCAAGGGAATTGTGCGAAATGGAAACTGTAGGACTCGGGTTTTGTTATGAAGATTTGCCAGTGGGGCGCAGGTTTCGGACCATTGGCCGCACCGTCACCGAAACCGATATCACGAATTTTGTAAGTGTTACCGGCATGCTTGAGGTCTTGTTCATCAATCGTGACTTCCGAGAGAAGGAATCCAATATCCCCGGTTTCGCCGCGCCCGGTGCGCTGGTCTATACCTTTATGGAAGGGCTCTTGACCCAATCCACAATGCAACATACCGGCTTTGCCTTTCTGGACATGGAACTGAAGGTCATGGGGCCCACATTTGCCGGGGACACCATCCATTGTGAGGTCGAGGTAACAGAATCGCGCCGGTCGAAGAGCCGTCCGAACCGCGGATTGGTGCGGACGCGAAACAAGGTGTTCAAGCAAACCGGAGAACAGGTATTGGAGTATACGCCGTTGCGGATGATCAAGGCCCGCATGACGGATAAAGAGCCAGGAAAGGCATAGGCCTGTTCCGGATAGCGGCACTGGAGACATGACTATGAAAACCGCGCAATCTGGCCCAGCCGAAGCCGCCGGGCGCACATCGGAAGGGCCCCGGTCCTTGACGCGTATCCTTGCGTTGTTCGATCTTTTGGCGCGCTGCAAACGTCACATGTCTCTTTCGGAACTCAGCATCGCGATTGATTGCCCCAAGAGCAGTTTGCTGGTGCTGCTTCGGCCCCTCACCGAGAAGGGGTATCTGATGCGCGAGGAAGACAATTACTTTCTGGGTCCGAGGATTTTTCAGTTCGCCCAGTCAATTCTGACCAACCACCCGTTCGAATCGGTCCTGCGCGGGGTGATGAATGATGTGGTTAACCAGACCGGTGAAACCATCCTGTTTGCTGTCCGGGACGGCGAGAAAGTCATTTATTCGTCGGTCATCGAAAGCCCCCAGCCCGTTCGGTATGTCGCCCAACAGGGGATCAACCGGCCATTGTTCTGTTCGGCATCGGGGCTGGTCATGCTGGCCTTTGACACGCAGCAGGAACTGGACGATTATTTTCGGCGCACTGAATTAAAGCCGCTGACGCCTAATTCGATCACCGATGAAAATGAACTGCGCGGGTTAATTTCGGAGATTCGCAAAACCGGGTATTCCAGTACAGCTGGAACCGCGCATGTAGATGCAGCGGGGTTCGGGGTTCCGGTCTTTCGCGCCGACGGACACTTGGCAGGAGCATTGGTGATTGGTGCTCCTCTGGAGCGCGCCAAGCGTAACAAGAAGCGATATGTTGCCGCTGCCAAAACGGCCGCTGAACAGCTCTCCCGAGCACTCGGCTATCGTTCGGAGGTTGGGGAAACCGGCCGGCACTAGACGTGTGCCGCCCGCCGTTGTTGTCATTCCGCAGGCGGGATCATCTCAGTCCGAGTCCCCGCGCAATGATACCGCGAAGAATTTCGCGTGTGCCGCCGCGCAACGAAAACGACGGAACGGCGAGTTCGGTATACGCCAGAACAGCCGCATAGCTATCGCTCCCGCCAGGCACCGCCGGGCGCGACACAAGACTTCGGGCCAGGCGCGGAATGTCCTGTTCGAAAAGCGCTCCCAGATCCTTGACAATGGCAGCCTGAAGTGACGGGTTCTCTCCTTCGTTCAACATTCCGGCCACCGATCGTGACATCTGCCGCAGCACCATCAGATGCGCGGACAAACGGCCAATCTCGGCCTGCTGCGCTTCGGTTGCGTCGTCGCGCAGCAATCGGATCAGTTCCTCGATCAGGGCAAACGACGACAGGAACCGCTCGGGGCCGCTGCGCTCGAACGCCAGTTCGCTCATGACCTGCGACCAGCCCTCGCCCTTTTCGCCCAGCAGCGCATCGGAGGGCAAAAAGGTATCGTCGAATACCACCTGGTTGAAATGATGCTCACCGCCCAAGTCGATGATCGGGGTGATCTGAATGTTGTCGGTGGCCTTGAGATCGACCAGAAATTGGCTCATCCCGCCGTGGCGGTCGTCGCTCTTGCCGGTGCGGCAGAACAGGATCATGTAATCGGCGACATGCGCATAGGTCGTCCAGACCTTCGTGCCGTTGATCCGGAACCCCCCGTCGACCTCGGTGGCCATCGTGCGCGTCGCCGCCAGGTCCGAGCCGGAATCCGGCTCGCTCATCCCGATGCAGAAACACAGTTCGCCCGCGGCGATGCGCGGCACGATCCGGCGTTTCTGATCGTCGGTGCCCTTGGCAAGTATGAGCGGACCGCTCTGCCGATCTGCGATCCAGTGCGAAATCACCGGGGCACCGGCGGCCAGTAGCTCTTCGGACACGACATACCGCTCAAGCGCGCTGCGCGCGTGGCCGCCGTATTCCTTTGGGAAGGTCATGCCGACCCAGCCGCGCTGCGCCAGCTTTCGTGAAAAATCACGGCTGAACCCATTCCACGACTGCGCGCGTTTTATGGGCGGGAAATCGGCCAGTTCGTCGGCCAGGAACGCGCGGACCTCTTGCCGGAGGTCGTCATAGTCGGCGCCGGGCGGGGGGGGAGAAAAAGCGGTGAGGGTCATGCCTGGGTCCCTTTTGCAGCGCTGTCTGTGATGAAATGCCAGAAGGTGTCGTGGGGGCTCGACAGGGCGGCCCGCCCAAGTTCCCTGGTCCAGTCAAGCTCGGTGCCGAACTCGTCACGCCAGCCCCAAATCCGTTTGGTGAAATGGTGAAGCGCGTGTTCCTGGGTATAACCGATGGCCCCGTGAATCTGGTGGGCCAGGGCCCCGACCTTCTCGGCCGCTTCTCCGGCGCGGGCCTTGGCGGCGGCAACGGCCAGCGCAAAGGCCGGTGTGTCATAGCTGCCGGCCGCCATCTCGGCGGCCGTGCGCGAGGCTGCGGTTTCTCCGGCCATTGTCGCAAGATTGTGCTGGATCGCCTGGAACCTGCCGATTGGCCGTCCGAACTGCACCCGGTCGTTGGCGTATTGAACGCTCATCTTCAGGATGGTCTCCATCGCCCCGGTGGTGGCAAGACTGCGGATAAGTGCACCAAGCCCGCGCATCCCTCCCACGGGTCGTGGCAAGGGGGTGACATCGGTCTCTGTCAGGGTATAATCGAGTTCGATGTCGTCGCGTGGCATCCCGGCAAAATCCTGCGCCGGGTCAACGATCAGATCCTTCACCGGCAGGGACAGGACGTGATCGACACCGTCCAGGACGCCAATGGTCACGATCCGGTTCGCCCAGCGGGCAAAGGGCACCAGTGTCAGATGCCCGCTCGCATGGATCTTCTTGCCGCGCCGTTCCAACCGCAGCGCTTCGCCTTCGGCGATGGTCAGCCTGCCACCGGGAAGGGCCATATTCGCGGCCGCCAGAACGGCGTTTGCGATCAGGGTTTCAGCCAGAGGCAAGGGCAGGCCATGCGCCCCGACAATACGCACAAGACCGAGCGCCTCGGCCGGTGGCACGCCGAAACCGCCTGCGTCCTCTGGCACCAGCGCCATGGTTAACCCTGCCTCCTCGATCTGCGTCCAGAGCGCCTCGGGGCATTGTCCCGAGGCGGCGTCTTCGCGCATGCGGTGGGTGACATGGTCGCGGAACAGTCGCTCTGCCATGTCATGAATCATCGATTCCATCAGACGGTCCTTTCAGACGGTGTTTGATCGGCGCTGGACATTTCCTTCACGGGCTTGTCCTGCCGCGCATGGTTTTTTTGCCCGTCGGGGGCCGACGCCTCTCGCAGTGGCGGCAGATGCAGCCGCGTGCGCAGATCCCGGCGGAACGCACTGGCAGAGGGCGCCGCGCCCCCGTCCCTGCGATATTTTCCGAGGCAATCGGCGATTTTGTCGCCGATCGCGGCAGGGGTTGCCGGATCCGAGGGAGAGCCGGGGTGCGCCGCGACCGAGGTTTCGGCCAGGGTTACGTTCCCTTTGCGCAGGCGGACATGGACCGTCCCATGGTCCACGCCAGCGTGATCCCGCCCCGCTTCCGGCATGGTTTGGATATGCACCATGTCCATAAGCCGGCGCACCGCGGGGCGATGGGGGCTGTCCCCTTCGAAATCCACCAGCCCGACCTGGCCCTGCTGCAGGGCCACGGCGAGCGTATAGGCGGCACAGAACTTGGCCTGCATTCCATCTTTGGGGTCGGTGACATGCAACGGGACCATGACGCTTTCGGGCACTGTCATTTCAATCACCGATCCTTCGGGCACCGCCTCGCCGCCGCGTTCGGCGTGAAGGTGCCGCCCGGCGGCGATCATCCTGTGGGTGAGGTAGCAGCAGGGATACAGCTTGCGGGACACCGTGCCCAGATCGATCCGCGGTTCCACCGCTGCGGGGTCGGCCGCAATCCCGTCCGGGCCGGCATAAAGGTCGAAGAAGCCGCGCGCCGCGAAGATGTCCGGGGCGCCCGTGATGCCGGCCTCGGCCATCCGGGTGGCCCGCAATCCGACAAGGGCGGCGTTTCCGGCCTGGATCGGTTTCGCCATGGCGCCGAAATTGATCTGCATTCCCCCGGCCAGCGACGCGGCCAGGGACAGGGCGTTGCGGACTGCGTCGTCGTCGAGCCCAAGCTGATGCGCGACCGCTGCCGCCGATGCCAGAACCCCGATGGTCGACGTTGCGTGCCAGCCCTTGTTGTAGTGGCCAAAACCCAGGATCTGACCGAGCGCGACATTGACGGCTGTTCCGACCGCAAGCGCGGGGGCAATGCGGCCGGCCGTGTCCGGCCGGACATCCACGGTGGCCAGCAGCGCCGACACGATTACAACACTGGGATGGGTGACGCTGACCGTATGGACATCGTCGAAATCGAGCGCATGACCGGCAACCGCGTTCAGGAACGCGGCCTGTTCGGGACTGCCACCTTCAGCAGCTCCTGCCGGGACTGCCGGTCCGCCCGCGTCAAGCGCCGCCAGCCGGCGAACCACCGGTTCATGCCACCCGCCATAGATGGCGGCTATGGTATCCTCAACGCAAAGCGCGGCCTGCTCGGCGTCTGCAACGCTCAGCCGGTGCGGCGCGGCGACGAACCGCGACAAACGGATGGTGAAATCGCTGATCATCCACTTCTTTCTCTGACACTGCATATTGCCTCATCAAGGCGGGCGCTATCAACTCTCGGCCCCACTCTTTCGCACATATGTGTTGGAGCGGGATGCTTGCGTTGTGATCCTTGCTGCCGTTGGATATTCTGGGTGCTCATCCTTCCTCTGTTTCCGTGCAGGATCGGGCGTTGGACGTGACCGTAGAACTTCGGAAAGAAGAACAGACGTGGTTGAGGGTATCGGCGTGAAAAGTCGGGCAGACAAGCACGCATGTGCGGAGAGACATTTCGAGGCATCGTTGTGTCATTGACCGCCAGACGATGTATCCTCGGAGGCCCGGAACCAAGGCGGTCAGTGCCACCACAAATCCGGGCTAGTCCGCCCTGCGCCGACAAGATGAGCACCTTGTGTGTCCTTGCCTGTGAATGGGAAATTGTCGGCATCGCATTTCCGCCGTCGTGCCATGAAAGACCGCATCTGCCGTTGCGTCACAGACACAACGAGCGCCTTCGGAAAAGGGGGGGCAGATGTCGCCTGTCGAGCGCCTGAAACGTTCCGGCAAGCGCAACAGGTTTACGGCCATTTGTCTGCTGATTTGTCTTGGCGCTGCCATCATTCAGGGTGTCTTGCCCTCCGCCGTCGCGTCCATCGCTGCCGCGCCGTTTTTCTGCATCTATCTTGCCATTTCGTCCCGCTACATCGCCCGTGTCGGATGGGTGCTGCTTTTCTTCTCGCTCGCGATCGCCCTTCTGGCGCTGGCCAATGGAATCGACCCCGGCATCTTCGTCCAGGCGGCGGGGCGCGTCGTGTTCCTGTCCGCTCTGCTGACGGCTGTCGCCTTCCTGCGCATCGCGGCCACCCAAGACCCGATTGTCGAGGTTGCCGGTGAATTCCTGACACTGCAGCCGCCGACCCGTCGCTACGCCTCTCTGGGTGCGGGCGGGCATCTGTTCGGGGTGCTTCTAAATCTCGGCGGGCTTGGGGTGATGCTGGAGATCATAATGAAAGGGCTGGCGGCGCATCGGCACGAGATGGACGAATTCGTGTTCCAGGCTCGCAAGCGCAGGATGGTGAGCGCCTGTATGCGGGGGTTTTCCTCGATCGCGTTCTGGACGCCGTTCGGAATCGCTCTCAATCTGATGATTCTCACAATACCGGGGCTCGAATGGACGACCCTGGCGCCTTACGGGATTGCTCTGGCCGGGATTCTGTTTCTTCTGGGATGGCTGTTCGACACGGTGGAATGGTGGCGCCCGCCCTCGGCGCGCGGCCGGGCACCGGCCCTGAGCGGTGACTTGCCGGACTGGAGCCCCTGGGCCGTCCTGATCGTGTCCGGGCATGTGCTTTTTTTGGGCGCCGCCGTGGTCACGCTGGACCGGTTGACCCAGTACAGTTTCCAGACCGTCCTGATCACCATCGTGCCGATCTATGCGCTGCTCTGGTCGGTTATGCGCAGCGGCAGTGGCAGCCTTGCCGGTATATCGCGCCGGTTTGTGACCCAGGCACCGGGTTTCGCGACCGAAATGAGCGTCATCGCGTCGGCGGGGTTCATCGGCCTCGTCGCGCTGGAGGTCGTTCCGGTCGAATGGATTGCCGACCATCTTGGCTGGATCGCAACGCGGCCTGTGCTGACCGTCGTGCTGTTGATCATGACGGTGTTTCTGACGGGGCTGCTGGGCGTGCATCCGATGATCTCGGTGGTCCTGCTGGCAGAGGTGGTCAACCGCGTCGGCGTGGAAGGTTTGTCGCCGCTTGCTCTGGGCCTTGCACTGGCTGGTGGCTGGAGCAGCATCATCTGCATGGGACCGGCCATCACGGCGGTGGTCTACGCCTCCTCCATCGTGGGCGAGCGGCCGCTGACCATCGGCTTGCGGTGGAACGGGATCTTCGGTGTTGCGAGCATCCTCCTCATCACGCTCATCGTTGGCGGCGGTGTCGCGGCAGGGTGGTTCTGACCGGTCTCAATTGCCTGTCAGGAACCGGGCGCAAGCATTTCCACATATGTGTTCGATCAGGCTTTGCGCTAGTCGGAAGGTGATGGACCCCATAGCGTCAACTAGGATGGGTCAGCGCAATCACTATCGGAGTGGCACGCCCAACGATGGAAGGCCAAGCGAAACCCACACGTCGCAGCAAGGTCACAGGCCTGCAAGACGCAGCCCGGCTGGCACGAGGCGCTTTGGAAGAACGCCCCGAGCTTTGTCTCGGTGGTCTGTTCAAGCAAAGCCGCCCTGTCGCACTGGTGCGCGCGTTGCTGGCCGCGGGCGCAGATGGTCTGCATGTGTATTCCTCGCCGGGCGCGGGGTATGATGTCGACCTGATGATTGCGGCAGGCGCGGTCGCACAGGTCTTTATTCCCGGCGTTACGCTGGAAAACCGGCTTTGCCCCAATTTCCGCCGCGCGGTCGAGGCAGGGCAGGTGACCGCGCACGCGCTGGATGCGCTGACCGTGGTGGGCGGGCTGATGGCGTCGGCTCATGGCGTGCCGTTCCAGCCAATCGACGCGCTGCGCGGATCGGACGTTCTGAAGCACAACCCGCTTTTGCACGAAATCGACTGCCCGTTCTCCGGCCGCCGTATTCACGCCGTCGGGCCGATCCGCCCCAGAGTGACGTTCTTGCACGCGCAGGAAGCCGACCGTTGGGGAAACCTGCGCCATCTCAGCACGATGGTCTACGCCGATCAGCTGATGGCACGCGCGTCTGACATGGTCATTGCCAGCGTGGACCGGATCGTGCCGGACGAGGTCGTTCTGGACGATCCCTCGCGGGTTACCGTGCCGTCTTATTATGTCGATGCCGTGGTCGAGGTGCCCTATGGCGCGCACCCAACCGCGAGCTTTCCCAACTATGCGATGGACGAGGACCATATCGACGCCTACGCCGATCTGGGGGATGCCGCCCGGACCGGCGACAGCACGGGGCTGGACACCTATATCGCCCGCCATGTGACCGGACCGAAAAACCAGAGCGACTACATCGAAGCGGTCGGGGGAGCCGGGTATTTCGCCGTGCTCGAAGCCGAGGCACGGAACGAATGAGTGCAGCGGTTTCCCCAATTGAACAGATGGTCGTCGTGTTGGCCCGCGATCTGGCCGACGGAGAACTGGGTGCGGCGGGTGCAGCCGCGTTGGTGCCGATGGCGGCCATTGCGCTAGCCCGCGAGCTGCATGCACCGAACCTGACGGTCGGCGGCGAGATGTTCTTCAACCCCGAGCCGGGGCGTTTGTATCCGTCGATGCTGGACGATCGTGCGCTCGGCCGCTGCGAGGCCGCCGAGACCTTTATCGAGTTGTTCGGCCACAGCCATCACGGGCTGGATTTTTTCTTTCACAGTGGCTTGCAGCACGATGTGTACGGCAACATCAACCTGCACCACGTCGGCGGCACGCTGCACGCACCAAAGATGCGCGGGCCGGGGGCAGCAAACCTGTCATACTGCCACACCTCGTCGCGGTATTACATTTGCCCCACCGTGCATACGGCGCGAAACTTTGTGGAAACGGTCGATTTCATCACAATACCCGGACATCTGTCCGGGCCTGCCGCGAAACGCGACGCCGGGCTGGTCAATGAAGGACCGCGCCTGGTGGTGACACCGCGAGCGGTTATGGATTTCGACAAGACGACGCTGCGAATGCGACTGAAATCGGTGCATGCGGGAAATACGCCCGAAGAGGTCCAGCGTCATACGGGGTTCGATCTGGCGATCAGAGGCGAGGTGCCGCAAACGCGGCCACCAACGGAGGAAGAATTGCGCGTTCTGAGAGAGCGGATCGATACATCGGGGGCCCTGCGTGCTTAAGCGACCGGGCTGACGTTACTTTAAAGGCAAAAACGGGAGGATAAAATGATCCAACGCAAGTTGACCGGATACCGGGCGGCGGTGGGTGCTATCGCGGCCATGGGCGCGATAGCCCTTGGCGGCGCGGCATCTGCCAAGGATCTCACGATGGGCACGACCAGCCCGACGTCGAGCCATTTCACCATTTCGGTTGCGATGAGCAAGGCGATCGAGACCGGCATGGAAGGCACCAATGTCAGCGTGATCGAAACCGGGGCCAGCGTGGACAATGTGCTGCGGCTGGCGCGCGACGAGATCGACCTTGGGCTTGCCACCACCGACATTCTGATCTCCGCCAGAAACGGGACCGGCAAGTTCGAAGGTAACGCAATCCCAGATACGGTTGCGCTTTATCCTTACAGCGCCTCGATCCTGCTGATCGCGGTCACCGAAGAGTCTGGTGTGACGACGCTGGACGAACTGGACGGAAAGAAGTTCAATCCCGGCATCCGCGGATCGGCGGCCGAGACGTTGACGACCGGTGTCCTGTCCATGTTCGATATCAACGCGGACCTGGTGCATGGCGCCGTTGGCGACGCGGTGGAAGGCATCAAGAACCGCCAGATCATCGGTTATAGCAAATACGGGGCCGCAAACTCTGTCGATGCAACCCTGCAAGAGTTGATGACAAGCACCAAGATGCGGTTGATCGGCTTCACCGAAGAGCAGGAGAAAGCGGCGACAGAAGCCATGGAGGGCGTCGGTTTCACGACTCTTCCCGCAGGGCTTATTCCGGGATCCGAGGAAATGCGGGTACCCAAGCTCAACGTCTTCTTCCTGACCCGCACCGGCGTCATGGATGACCAGAGCGCCTATGACATCGCTCGCAGCATCCACCAGAACATGGACCTGCTGGTCGAAGCCTGGCCGCAGCTTGCGGATTACGACATCGCCGCCGATGCCGTCGCCACAATCGAGACCGGTATACCCTATCATCCAGGTGCGGAACGTTACTGGAGAGAGGCGGCCGGAAGCTGACCGGAATCGCGGGCCGTCACGACGGCGGCCATAGGCTGATCCAGACGGGGTGCTGCGGGCACCCCGCCGTTACCGCTCTCGGAGAGAACATGACGCAGACATCGACCGCAATACCCAATTGGGAACGGCGCGGAGGGCAGGCGCTTGGAGTATTGTTGGCGGCATTCGTCGCTCTGCATTTCTACAATGCCTTATTCGGGCAGTTCGAACCGCTGGTTCAGCGGCCGATCTTTATCGGTTTCGGTATCGGCGGCGCGTTCTTTCTTTATGCGGCACGCGCCTCGCGGACCGGTGCGCGAAGCGGGATTGAACGGGCTGTGGACATCATGCTGGGACTACTGGCGTTCGCGGTTTGCCTCTACGTGATCCTGAACCGGGATCGCTTTTCGGATATCATGGTGCGCTATGGGCCGATCGACAAGGCGGCAGGTCTGATAGCTGTTCTGCTGACCCTCGAGGCCGCGCGCCGGGTGATCGGATGGTTCCTGCCGCTGCTGGCCCTTTGCACCGTGATCTATTTCTATTTCGGCTATGACCTGATCGACGGCGCCTGGCGCCCGCCGCGCGTTTCGGCACGTACCGCTGTCGAGACATTTTACAGCTCGACCACCGGCCTGTTCGGCTACCTTGCGGATATCGGGGCACGGGTCATCGTGATCTATGTGCTTCTGGGGGCGCTCCTGCTGTCGACCGGGGCAACGGATGCTTTCATGAAAATGGCAACGTGGATCGCCGGTCGAACGTATGGCGGCCCGGCAAAGGTCTGTGCCCTGTCTTCGGCGATGTTCGGGACGGTGACCGGTTCGGCAGTGGCCAACGTCATGGCGACCGGCTCGATCACCATTCCCACGATGAAGCGGCTGCGCTATCCACCGGCCTTTGCCGGGGCGGTCGAGGCCGTTGCCTCCTCCGCCGGCCAGCTTACGCCGCCGGTGATGGGGGCAGCGGCCTTCATCATGGCTGAGTTCCTGAACATTCCCTATACCGACATTGTCGTTGCGGCGATCGGTCCGGCATTTCTCTACTACCTGGCGGTATGGCTCGGGGTGGATCTCTATGCGCGTCGCACAGGGTTGCAACCGACACCGAGGAGCGAAATGCCCGAACCGGCGGAATTCCTCGCACCGGACAAGTCAATTCCCTTGTTTCTTCCCATCGCGGCGATGGTCTACTTCCTGTTCAACGGCTACACGCCGAGCTTTGCAGGTGCCGGTGCTGTTATCATACTGGTTTTGGCCTGTGTGGTGGTGCGCCCGTTCGCGCGTGACGGAAGAGAGCAGGGCGTGCTGGCCTCTTGGGCCAAGCTGGCGCGCGACCTCTATGAGGGGATGATCGAAGCAGGGCGGGCGTTGGTGATGATCGCCGCGCTGCTAGCCTGCGCCGCCATCGTCGTCAAGGTTCTGACGGCGACGGGTGCCGGGGTCAAAGTCTCGAACCTGTTGTTCTCTGTGTCCGGTCAGGGGTTGATCGTGGCCCTGTTGCTGGCGGCGGTGCTGGCGATCTTGCTGGGTATGGACGTGCCGACGACGGCCTCCTATGTGCTGGCGGCGGCAATCGCCGCGCCCAGTCTCGTGCGGCTTGGCCTACCCGAACTGACGGCTCATCTTTTTGTCTTCTACTATGCGATCCTGTCGGCCATCACGCCACCGGTCTGCGCCAGTGTCTATGCCGCCGCCGCCCTGGCAGGGGCCAATTTCTGGCGGGTGGCGGGTCGCGCGCTGATGTTGGCCGGAGCGATCTATGTGGTGCCGTTTCTCTTTGTGTTCCGGCCGGGCATACTGGCCCAGGGCGGCACGGTGCAAATCCTACTGGATATGGGCGTGGCCTGCGCCGCGGTTTTTGCCGTCAGCGTCGGCACAAGCGGCTGGTTTCGTGGAAAGGTGCCGGTCATCGGCCGGTTGCTGTTCCTGTCGGCTGCCGGCTTGCTGTTTTACGCCGCGCCTGCGGCCGACATCGTTGGTGGGCTGGCGCTGGCCGGGCTCTTGGCGTGGCGGTTTTTGCGCGGAGCACCGCAGCCCGGCCGCGCCGGGTGACCTCCGAAAAGCGAAGAGCCACCGCAGACAACCTCTGCGACGGCTCTTCCACATTCGGCCCCGAAGTGGCGGTGCCTCTGGCCTCAGGTCATTTTGAAGTAGGGAAAAGTCACTTCGTCGGTTGCCTTGACGAACGTCACTTCCACCTTGGCCCCGATATGAACCTTCTCGGGGTCGCCGGTCTGGATCCGGCTCATCATCCGGGGGCCTTCCTCCAGCTCGATCAATGCCACGACATATGGCACGTCATCCGCGAAAGTCGGCCCTGCCGGACGGCGCGCGATGGTGAAGGTATGCACCTTGCCGCGTCCGCTCACGGTGTTGAAGCGCAGATTGTCGGAATGGCAATACGGGCAAATAGAGCGGGGATAGAAATGATGTTTGCCGCAATCGCCGCAAAGCGGGATGTCGAGGCGGCCCTCGCGCGTGGCCTCCCAATAGGGGGCACTGTCATGGTCGATCACCGGAAGCGGTTTTTCAATGCTCATCGTCTTAGCCCTTCTGCAAAATCACGGTCGCACCTGAGGAAAGCGTACCCCCGGTACCATGCACCAGAGCGGTCTCGGCGCCCTTGACCTGGCGCTCGCCGCCTTCGCCGCGAAGCTGCCGGACGGCCTCGATCAGCAGGAACATTCCGAACATGCCCGGATGCAGCGCCGAGAGGCCGCCGCCGCTGGTGTTCATTGGGAACGCCCCGCCTGGTGCCGTGCGCTGGCCCGACACGAAATCCCCGCCTTCGCCGATCTTGCAGAAGCCGAGAGCCTCGAGCGAGAGCAGCACGGTGATGGTAAAGCTGTCATAGATCTCGACCAGGTCGATATCCGAATGGCTCACCCCGGCCATTTTTATTGCGCGTTCCCCGGCCTTTTGCGCGGGAAGCAGGCGGGCGAGGTCCGGCATTTCGCCGATGGCCCAGTGGGTATGCGCCTCGCCATAGCCCTTGACCGCGACGGGACGGGTGTTGAGGTCCTTGGCCCGCTCGGCGGTGGTCATGACGAGGGCGCCGGCCCCGTCGGTGACGAGACAGCAATCGAGCAGATGCAGCGGCTCCGAGATCATCGTGCTGGACAGCACGTCGTCAATGGACAGCGGATCGCGACGCGTCGCCTCGGGGTTCAACTGTGCCCATTTCCGCGTCGCGACGGCGATTTCGGCCAGATTCTCGGACGTGGTGCCAAATTCATGCATATGGCGCTGTGCGGCCATCGCATAGCCGCCCACAGGCGTGGGCATTCCGTAAGGCGTTTCATGCTGCATGGACAGGACTGAAGGCCGACCCCCTAGATTGCGGCTGCGCAGGGATTTCTGGTCCGAGCTGTAGACAATCAGCGCAACCTCGCAATAGCCTTCGCGAAGAGCCATGGCGGCATGTGCGATATGGGCCTCGAATGCCGAACCGCCAATATTCGTGCCATCGACGAATGTCGGCATGATGCCCAGATATTCGCCCAGCGTCACCGTGGCCAGTTGGCCGGGGCCGGGGACCCCCCACATGCCGGCCGTCAGAAGACCGTCGACATCGCTCAACTTCAGTCCTGCTTCTTCGACGGCGGCTTTTGCCACAAATGCGGCATGACCAAGGACCGAAGCCTTGGTGACGAACTTGCCGTCCTTCAGCGGCGCGTCGGCGATGCCGACGACCACCGGTTCTCGTCCGTTCTTCATATGCTCTTTCTCCTTCTTGTCGGGCTGTCCCGGTGCGCCCCGAACTGTTAGCCCGGGCGCATGGTCTTGGCGATGAGCGTACGCTGAATCTGCGAGGTTCCGCCGCCGATGGTGCTTTGCATCCCTTCGCGGAAATACCGCTCCATATCTGCTTCGGGCAGCATCGAGTGGCCACCCAGGATCTGCATTCCGTTGCGCGTCACCGTCTGCAGCGTCTCGGAGGCATAGAGCTTTGCCATCGAGACCTCTCGCGTGCAGGGCGTCTTGGCTGCGGCCAGGCTGGCGGCGCGATAAACCAACAGCCGGGCGGCATCGACCTGGGTCTGCATGTCGGCCAGCATGTGGCGGATCACCTGAAAGTCGAAGATCGGCTTGTCGAACTGAATCCGTTCGTGGGCGTAGCGCAGAGCATCGTCTACGGCTGTCTGGGCATTGCCCACATAGGCGGCGGCCACGGCCACGCGTTCCAGTTCCAGATGGTCGGTGATGATCTTCCAGCCATCGTTTTCCGTGCCCAGCAGCGCATCGGCCGGCAGTTTCACGTCGTCCACGAAAATCTCGGTGGTGCCGGTTGCGCGGCGCGCCATGGTCGGCAGCTTGCGGATGTCCAGACCTTCGGTGTCATTGGGGATCAGGAAAACCGACAGCCCCTTGTGTTTGGGCGCGTCGGGGTCGGTCCGGGTCAGCATTGCAAGGATTGCGTTATCGGCCGCAGCGCCCGAGCACCACAGTTTCTGCCCGTTGACGACCCAGCCGTTGCCGTCGCGCCGCGCGCGGGTCTTTGTCGATGCCGCATCCGACCCCGCGCCCGGTTCGGAAATCGAGATCGAAAAGCGGATGTCGCCATTGAGGAAGGGCTGGATGTACCGCTCTTTTTGCTCGGGCGTGCCGAATTTCTCGACATTCATCGCGGTGAACGTCGCCACCATCAACCCGGTCGAGAAGTCAAAGCCGTATTTGGCCAACCCTTCGCACATCAGGGCATAATCCATGATGTCACCGCCAAGACCGCCGCTCTCTTCTGAAAACAGGATGCCGAGCCAGCCCTGCTTGGCCACTTTTTCATAGGCTTCGTAGGGGTATTTGCGCTCGCGGTCGCAATTGCGGATATAATCGCGGCCGATCTCTTCGTCGACGAAACGCTCGACGGTGGCGCGCCACATCTCTTGCTCGGGTGTCAGAAAGTTCATGCGCTCTGTCCTTGTGTCTTGTCGTGCGCCGCACGGATTTTGGCCGGTTCTCCGGGGCGATCCAGACGCGACTTGCGGATCAGCAGGCTGAACTCGCAGCGCAGGACCGTTTCGTCCCGCTGGTTGATGCCTTCCAGTTTGCTGGTCACGACGCCGTGCCTTTCGTCATGGTCCTTCAGGTCGATGATTTCGGTGCGGGCCCAAAGGGTGTCGTTGATAAAAGTGGGCCGCAAAAAGCGTAGCTTGTCACAGCCATAGAAAGCGGCCAGCACGGAACTGTCGAAGGGGATCATCGCATTGACGATCGAGAACACGAGGCTGCCCTGCACGAGGCGCTGGCCATACAGAGACGATTTGGCGTGCTCGACGTTGGAGTGAAGTTCCAGCCAGTTCCCGGTCAACATGCAGAAATTGACGACATCGGTTTCGGTCATCGTCCGACCGCTCGAAATGCCGGTCTGGCCAAGTGACAACTCTCCAAAAGGGTGACGTATCACGTTGATTTCTCCTGTCCGTCCGCCTTTGATGACAAAACGATCAAGGCATCGGCGGCGACCAATCCCTTCCCGTCGGCCCGAACCATCACAGGGTTGATTTCAATTTCCGAGATCAGATCGGCGTTCTCGGCAAAGAAAACAGATATGCGTGAAATCAGGTCTGCCAGGGCATCTTTGTCGGCCGGTTCTGCGCCGCGTAGTCCAGTCAGCAACCGCGCCCCCGGACCCGATCGCAGCATGGCCGCGGCAGTTTGCGGGGTGGCGGGCGCAAGCCTGATTTCGGCGGCATCAATCAGTTCTACAAGGATGCCGCCAGGACCGGCCAGAACGATCGGACCAAAGGTGTCGTCGCGTTTGCAGCCGATAATCCATTCGGCCACGGACCCTTCTTCCATTTCCTCGATCAGCGCCGTGCCGCCCGCAAAACGTTCCGCCATTTCCGCGGCGGCCTGTTTCGCCTCGTCGGGGGAAAGACCCAAACGGACGAGCCCGTGATCGGACTTATGCGGATAGTCATCGTGACACAGCTTGGCGACACAGCGCCCGTGGTCGGGGTCACGTCGGGGCACCGGGATTCCAATCCGTTGCAGCAGATCCTTCGCATCGGCCTCGTGGATAACCGTGCGCCCGGCACGCTGCCAGTTTTCCAGCGTTTCTCTTTGGGTCATGCCACTTCTCCTGTCGCGACCGCGAGTGCGGCGAGGCCCGATGCCGCCCGAGCGGGCGAATCATAGACAGGAACGGCTCGTTCGCGCAGCGCCTCGCCCGAGGCATTGCTGCGTGCCGAACCGGTCCAGACGATCAGAATCGGCTTGTCTGTGCTGTCGAACGCCTCGGCCAAGGCCTCGATGAACTGCTGATCTGGCACAAATGTGATAATTGCGATGGCAATATCCACGCCCGGATCGGCGGCAACGGCCTCCAGACAGCGTCCGACATATGTGGGATTCGCCAAAACCACACCGGTCAGATCGACCGGGTTTGTCACCGACCCATAAAAGGGCACATAGCGCGACAGCGCCGTCTGCGTCGTTTCATCCAGCACCGGAACCTCGAAGCCGGCGCTTTCGGCCAAGTCGGTCATTTCGACGCCAAGCCCGCCGGTGACAGAAATGATCCCGACCCTGTTTCCGGCAGGTCGTCGACCCGCGGCGAGCGCCGTCACGGCATCGACGGCGGCGACGGATTCACGGGCGCGGATGACACCGGTTTCGCGAAAGACCGCGCTGATCACCCGGTCGTCCCCGGCCATGGCGCCGGTATGCGACTGGACCGCGCGTGACCCGGCGCGGCTGCGCCCACCCTTGACCGCGACAATATGCTTCCCCGCCTGTGTCAGCCGCTGGGCCGCTTCGGAAAAACGGCGTCCGTCGCGCAGTTCCTCGACGTAGCAAAGAACCACCCGCGTCTGGGGGTCGTTGCCCAGATAATCCAGCAGGTCCGCTGCGGTCAGGTCGGTTTCGTTGCCGCTGGAAACGATGGCGTTGATGCCCACGCCGCGTTCGCCCAGGCGCAACGCCATAAGGCCCGCAAGCGCGCCGGACTGGGAAATCATGGCCACGGGACCAGGCCGAAGATCGTTGAACATCGGGCTGAAGGTCAGTTGCAGGTCCGCCGCGGGGCGCACCACGCCTTCGCAGTTCGGTCCGACCAGTCTGAAGGGCGCGTCTTGCATGATCCGGCGCAAGCGCTCTTCGTTGTCATGCCCTTCTTCCCCGGCTTCGGAAAAGCCCGAGGTGACCCCGACCACGACCTTTACATCGAGCCTGGTGCAGGTCTCCAGAGCGTCCAGCGCGACCCCGACCGGCGTTGCCAGCACAACCACGTCGATCGGGCTGTCAATCTCGTCCAGACTGCGCACAGCCGGAAGGCCTTCGATCTCGCCGCCCGAAGGGTTCACGGGGATAATCGTGCCGCTGTAACCGTTGCTCTTCAGCAGGGCCATGACGGCCTGCCCCAACTTGCCCTTGGTGCGGGACGCGCCGACCACCGCAATGGTGCGAGGGTCGAACAACCCGTCCAGTGCGTCGGCTACCGTGGGCCGGCATGCCGTCATTCGATTCGTGTTTGGCTCTGCCATTCTTTCCTCCGTCAAGTGAAAAAACATCGGCTCGTTTCGGCGATCTAACGGTTGTTCGATTGTTCTCGCAATGGATTCTAGTTCCGAGCAGAATGAGGCTTTCAGAGCCGCAAACTAGGGCTTGACGTCGGAAAATTCGCAGAACGAGGCAGACACGTGAAAATGGAAAATGGGCCACTGAGCGATGTCAGGGTGATTGAACTGGGGCATGTGATCGCAGCACCGATGTGCGGCGCATTGCTGTCCGATTTTGGCGCCGACGTGGTCAAGATCGAGCGTCCGGGGCAGGGTGACATGCTGCGGGTACTGAGCGCGCGGGCCAGTGATGGCGTTGGCGCCTGGTGGAAGACCCTGGCACGAAACAAGCGTCTGATGGCGCTGGATTGGAAGAGTGAAGACGGCCGCGCCATTCTGCGCCGGCTGGTCGAAAACGCCCATGTGCTTATCGAGAACTTTCGACCCGGTGTTCTGGAACGGGCAGGGTTGGCCCCAGAGGTCCTGCATGAGTGGAACCCCGATCTGGTGATCGTGCGGATCTCGGGCTATGGCCAGACGGGGCCGCGCGCCTCGTGGCCGGGTTTCGGTCGGGCCGGCGAGGCCATGAGCGGACTGGCGCACATCACCGGCTTTGCCGACAACGCGCCGATGCACCCCGGCTTTCCCGCTGCGGATTCGACCACAGGCCTGATGGCGGCCTACGGCGCGATGATGGCGCTGCATGCGGTGCAGAACGGCCGCGCCCGGGGGCAAGTGGTGGACCTGGCTATTTTCGAGCCGCTGTTGCGCCTGATCGACTATCACGTTCCGACGCGAACCGGCGCGGGGCTGCCGGTTGACCGAAACGGGCTCCAGGCGCCCAATTCCTACGCCCCGGCGGGGGTGTTTCGCGCCCGCGACGGGAAATGGGTCACAATCAGCGCAGGCAGTGCCGCGACCGGGCGGCGGCTTCTGGAAGCCGCGGGCGGAAAGGAATGGGCGGAACAGCCGCAATTCCAAAGCCTCGATGGCTTCGCGGAGCACATGGACGAGATTGTGGACCGTCTCGGCGCATTTGTGGCACAGCATGACGCGCAGAAGGCGATTGACATCTTCCAGGCCCACGATGCCGTGGCTGCGATGGTCTATGACGTCGATGACATCCTGGCCGATCCGCAGATCGCCGCGCGAAGGGACATTGTTGGGGTGGAGGGCGACGACACCAAGGTCGTCGGACCCGTGCCAAAGCTGGACAAGACGCCGGGACGGCTGCGCTGGCTTGGGCGCCGCGAACTGGGTGCTGACACCCGGGCGATTTTACAAGAGCTCGCGTACGACACCGGGCAAATCGACACCCTAATCGAACAAGGCACTGTGGCCGAACCGGGCCGCTGAGCCGGGTCTGCAAGACGTGAGGAGAAAATCATGACCTATCAGATGACATCCGAACAGCAGGGAATCCGCGATGCGATCCTGCGGATCTGCGAAGAATTCGACGACGAATTCTGGCTGACACGCGATCGCGTAGGCGGTTTCCCGCGAGAGCTGCATCAAAAGCTGGCCCGCGATGGCTGGCTGGGGATTGCAATCCCCGAAGAGTACGGAGGTGCCGGTCTTGGCATCGTCGATGCCGCGATCATGATGCAGGCCATTGCGGAATCCGGCGGCGGCAACAGCGCCGCATCGGCGATTCACATGAATATCTTCGGTCTGAACCCAGTCGTGAAATTCGGCACCGATGACCAGAAAAAGAAATACCTTCCGCCTTTGGTGGCAGGCGATGAACGTGCGTGTTTCGGGGTGACCGAGCCGACAACCGGTCTGGACACCACCAAACTGAAAACACGCGCCGTGCGACAGGGTGACCGATATGTGGTGCACGGCCAGAAGGTCTGGATTTCAACCGCCCAGGAGGCCGACAAGATCCTGTTGCTGGCGCGCACGACCCCGCTTGAGGACGTCAAGAAACCGACAGAAGGATTAAGCCTTTTTTACACCGATCTGGACCGATCTTTCGTCACCGTGCGCGAGATCGAAAAGATGGGCCGCAAATGTGTCGACTCGAACGAACTGTTCATCGACGGGCTTCCGATCCCCGCCGGGGATCTGATCGGCGAAGAAGGCCAGGGCTTTCGTCAGATCCTGCACGGGCTGAACCCCGAACGGGTTCTAATTGCCGCTGAAGCAGTCGGAATCGGGCGGAATGCGCTTCGGCGCGCCGCGGATTACGCCAATGAGCGCGTCGTTTTTGGCAGACCAATCGGTCAGAATCAGGGTGTACAGCACCCCCTGGCCGCCAGCTGGGCGGAACTGGAGGCGGCCAACCTGATGGCGATGCACGCCGGCGCGCTCTACGACGCGGGCAAGCCCTGCGGAAATGAAGCCAACGCAGGAAAATATCTGGCCGCCGAAGCGGCGGTGAAGGCGACACAGACCGCGCAGCTGACCTTCGGGGGGTTCGGATACGCCAAGGAATACCATGTCGAGCGTCTTGTTCGCGAGGCCATCCTGTTCCGCATCGCGCCGGTCACCCCGCAGCTGGTGCTTTCGTTTATCGCGGAACATGCCCTCGGCCTGCCAAAATCCTACTAGTTACGAACATCAAAGGAAGTCCCATGCGAATTCATGGAATGGATGCCATTTTCAACCCTCGCTCGGTAGCGGTGATTGGCGCCTCAAGCGATCCCAAGCGCATCGGCGGAAGGCCGGTGGATTTTCTCAAGCGGCACGGTTTCGACGGCCCGATCCTGCCTATCAACCCGAAATCGCCAGAGGTGCAGGGCCTGACGGCGTATCCGTCGATCTCGGAGGCACCCACGACACCGGACCTGGCCGTGATCGCGCTGCCCGCGCCGCTGGCCGTTCAGGCGGTCGAACAGTGCGCGGCCCAAGGTGTGCGGGGGGCGGTGATCTTCAGTTCGGGGTTCTCGGAGGTCGATGCCGACGGGGCCGCCCTTCAGGCGCGCATGGTCGACATCGCGCGCGAGGGCGGCATGCGGCTTGTGGGGCCGAACTGCCTTGGCATCGCGAATGTGCGCCACAACCTCTATGCGACATTCACGCCCGGGGTCGAAAAACACCTGCCAAAACCCGGCGGCGTGTCGATCGTCAGTCAAAGCGGCGCGTTCGGCTCGTATTGCATGACGCTCGTTCGAATGCGCGGACTTGGGGTCAATATCTGGGCGACGACGGGCAATTCCTGCGATGTCGATTTTGCCGATGCCGTGGCCTATTGCGCGCAGGATGACGATACCCGCGTCATCATGGGATATCTCGAAGGGGCAACCGATCGCGACAGGCTGGTCGAGGCACTTGAGCTGGCGCGGGCCCGGGGAAAGCCGGTGGTCATGATGAAGGTCGGGCGCAGCGCGGTCGGAGCAGAGGCCGCGCAGTCGCATACCGCCTCATTGGCTGGGGCAGACGCGGTTTATGACGCGGCGTTCCGGCAGTACGGCGTTTACCGGGCGCAATCGGTCGATGAAATGTTCGATGTGACTTATGCCTGTGCCGAATCCGCGTCGATGATGCAGGGCGACCGGCTGGGCCTTGTGACAGTCTCGGGCGGGGTCGGGGTGCTGATGGCCGACGAAGCCGAAAAGCTGAAACTGGACGTGCCTGCGCTTCCCGATCATGCACAGAAAAAGCTGAAAGAGGTGCTGCCATTTGCCGGTGTCCGAAACCCGGTCGATGTGACGGCGCAGCTGGTCAACCAGATCGATCTTCTGGAAACCAACATGGATGTGTTGTTTGGTGACGGCGAGATCGATGGGGCCATCATCTTCATGTCGACGGTCGGACTTGTCGCCGACCTGAACGAAGCCATTCGGCGCGGACTGGAGCGCATTCGCGAGAAATATCCCGATCGGCCAATGCTGTTCTGTTCGCTGACAGAGCCAGAGGGGCGCGCCGCGTACGAAAAGTCGGGGTTCATCGTGTTCGAGGAACCGACCCGTGCAGTCCGGGCGATGGCCGCATTGCGCTATTTTGCCCGTTCCTTCGCGCGGGCAGGCGAAAAGGACCCGATACCCGAACTCTCCAACCTGTCGCCGTTGCCGGACGGAATTGTGAACGAGATCGAGGCCAAGGCCCTGCTTGCAGAGGCCGGAATCGGGATCGTGCGCGAAACCCTGGCCACCACCCCCGAAGCGGCAGCTCAGGCAGCGCAAGAAATGGGATTCCCGGTCGTGCTGAAGATTGCCTCGCCCGACATCTTGCACAAATCCGACATCGGGGGCGTCGCGCTTGATCTGCGTTCGGCCGAAGATGTCCGCTCTGCCGGGGCACGAATCTTGGAATTGGCGTCCGAGAAGATGCCCGGTGCGCGGATCGACGGGCTGGTCGTGGCGGAACAGGCAGCACCTGGACTGGAGGCTATACTCGGCGTGACCCAGGACCCGGCTTTCGGCCCGGTGGTCATGTTCGGTCTGGGCGGGGTGTTTGTCGAGGCCCTCGAAGACGTGTCTTTCCGCGTCGCACCATTCGGACCTGTCGAAGCGCGCCGTATGATTGACGAAATCCGCAGCCGCAAACTGCTGGACGCATTCCGGGGCGCGCCCGAACGCGACATCGACGCCCTCGCCGGCGCCCTTGCCCGACTGTCTGCTTTTGCCGCCCATCACGGGGCCGCGCTTGAGACCATTGATGTCAATCCATTGATCGTCGGAGCAAGCGGGCAGGGAGCCGTCGCCGCTGACGGTGTGATCATACCCGCCAATCGAGGAGGCCACTGACAACCGAACCCGAAATCTTTCCTGATCCCCAAGCCGCTTGCGGCGTGCCCCCGGCAGTTTTCTAACAGTTGACAGAATTTACAAGCGCGGCCATCCTTCCGTATGGAACGCTGTGCATATAACTGCACACGAAGGGAGGAGATCATGGAAACCGCGCATCAGACTTCAGCAAGAACAGGCGGCGATCAAATTGTGAAATCGGTGGCGCGCACCTGTCAGACTTTGGTGTATTTCGATGAAGTTCAGCGACCGCTTTCGGTCGTGGAAGTGTCCAAGGAACTGGGGTACCCGCAGTCAAGTACCTCGGCGCTGCTCAAAAGCTTGGTGAAGCTTGGATTTCTGACCCACGATGCCCGAAAGAAGAGTTATTTTCCCACCGAGCGCGTTCCGCTTTTAGGGTCGTGGATGAATCCAGATCTGTTCGGCGAAGGCACCATCCACCGGCTGCTCAAGGCAATTTCGGAACGCACACGGCATGTGGTGGTTCTGGCAACCAAGAATGGGGACGAAGCCGAGTACGTGCAAGTTGTCCGCCCGAAAGATTCGCCGATCCACCACATATCGCTCGGGACACGTCGTCCGCTGGGTAACTCAGGTGTCGGGCGCGTTCTGATGAGTCGTTTCAGTGACGACGAAGTGCGCAGTCTGTTCCGCAGGATCAACGCCTATCGCGCGCCCGACAAACCGGCAGTGGATGTGAAAGCTTTCGTGGCCTCGTTGGCAGAAACCCGTGCCAAGGGCTATTACCTCTCAACCGATCAGGTGGTTCAAGGGAGCGGCTTGATTTCCATGCCGTTTCCTAACCATCTGAACTCGCGGCTTTTCGCTGTCGGGGTTGGCGCTCCAACTGATGTTATCTTGAGATCCGAAAAAGAGATCGTAGGGATCATGCACGAAGAAATCGTTCGAAATCTGAAGAAGATGGGTCAACAGTCCCTGACCGCCTGACCGCCTGGATCAGCCAGCGCCGTAAAAAATGGCCCGGCTTGACGAAGACGGGACTTGGGGGGCGCGGACGAAACGCGCCACTTGCCAATGTCAGGGTCCGTTTTCAGGCGGCGGAAATAGCCTCTTCGCGTCAGGCTCAAGGTTGAGCCTGACCGGCGGGGCGTCGTTAGCACCGGCATCCCCGAAGGCCGGGCGGTGTAGGATGCGCTGCCCAGAGCAGTGCGACCACGGTTTCGGCCCGCCCCAAGAATACCGGCTTGAAGAGAGGCGCCGCGAAAGAGGCCGACCATCATCGTGTTGATCGTAAGCGGCGTCTACGCCCCACCGGAGTTCAGCTCGACGGCTTGAAGTTCCAGGGTAGCAACTCGTCGATCCGGTTCGCGGGATGCCCTGCCGCGATCGCCTCGAGCGTCGCCTTGAGATAGACAAAGGGTACGATTTCGTTGATCTTTGCTGTGGCGATGAGCGAGGCGATGCGGCCCCAGGTCCGACCACCTTCGTCGTGGCCGGCGAAGAGTGCGTTCTTCCGCGTCAGGGCGATCGGCCTGATGAGATTCTCCACGGCATTGGAGTCGATCTCGACGCGTCCGTCCTGCAGGAAGGTCTGTAGCCCGTCCCACTGCCGGTGGATATAGGCGAGTTTCTCTCCGAGGCGGGACTTGGCGGAGATCCGGCGGCGCTGGCTCTGCAACCATTCGCCGAACTGGGCCACCAGCGGCGCGGTGCGTGTCTGTCTCGCCGACAGGCGCTGTCCCGGTCCCATGCCGCGGATCTCGGTTTCGATCCGGTAGAACTCGGCGATCCGGCGCAGCCCCTCGGCGGCGATCTCCGATCCATCACGGTCGAAGACTTCCTTCAGCTTCCGGCGGGCATGTGCCCAGCAGTGCGCAACCGTGATCGGCGCGCCGCCCTTGCGCGAGGGGCGCGTCAGCCGATCGTAGCCGGGATAGCCGTCCAGCTGCAGGATGCCGTCGAAGCCCTGCAGGATCTGCTCCGCGTTCACGCCGGCGCGGCTCGGGCGGTAAGTGAAGACCACGCCGGGCGGGTCATCGCCGCCCCAGCCCCGATCATCTCGGGCCAGCGCCCAGAGGAAGCCAGTCTTCGTCCTGCCTCGCCCGGGCTCCAGAACCGGCGCCGTCGTTTCGTCCATGAAGAGTTTGCCCGAGCCCTTCAGGTGCTCGGCGAGCCGGTCGACCACCGGGGCAAGGTGGAAGGCCGCGGTGCCGACCCAATCGGCGGGCGTGCTGCGCCGAAGGTCGATCCCGGAACGCGCGAGGATCTGGCTCTGGCGATAGAGAGGCAAATGGTCGGCGAACTTGGCGACGAGCACATACGCAATGGCGCCCTCGGTCGGCAGCCCGCCCTCGATCAGGAAGGCAGGGGCTGGCGCCTGGGTGACCCCTTCGGCGTAGGCACGGCAGGCATACTTGGGTCGAACCGTCACGATGACGCGGAGCTGGGCCGGCACGATGTCCAGCCGCTCGCTGCGGTCCTCGCCGATCCGGTGCATCGTGCCGCAGCCGCAGGGACACTCCAGGCTGGCCGGCTCGATCATCTGCTCGATCCGGGGGAGGCTCTCAGGCAGATTGCCCCGATTGCGGCGGGCGACCTTGGATCGCCGCGGACCGGACGAGGCCGTGGCGTCTTCATCCTGCTGGGCCTCTGCCTCGACGACGGCAGTTTCCAGATCTTCGAAGGCCAGCTGCCGCTCGTCCTCACTCAGTTTCTCGGACCTTTTGCCATGCACGACCTGGTTCAGTTCGGCGACGAGGTGCTCGAGGCGCTTGTTGGCTTCCCTGAGTGCATCACGCTCGCGCAGGACGGCCAGAACAGCGTCACGCTGGTCTTCCGGAATGGCCGACAGGTCGAGGGATAGGGCGCTGGACTTGGCGGCATCATATCCCGCTCCTGCGTTTGTCAGGCCGGCTTTCCCCGCCCTGAGTCACTCTGCCACAGCGGGGGCGCGCGTCTCCAGAGACCGCACCCGCCGCCAGTCCAGCCCGGCGAACAGCGCCTCGAACTGGGCGCGATTCAGGGTCATCGCACCATCCCGGATCGCGGGCCAGGTGAAGGTGCTCTCCTCCAGCCGTTTGTAGGCCATGACGAGACCGCTGCCGTCCCAGAACAGGATCTTCATCCGGTCTGCGCGCTTCGCCCGAAAGATAAAGACCGTCCCGGTGAACGGATCTTCGGTCAAGGTCGACTGCACCAAGGCTGCCAGTCCATCATGCCCCTTGCGGAAGTCTACCGGCTTCGTCGCCACCAGGATGCGGACCCCTTGAGACGGCATCAGCATGCAGGCGCTTCCAGAGTGCGCACGATCGCGGCGATCTGACCTGCCGACGTGTCAGAAGACAGCTCGATCCGGGTTGTTCCCTTGACGATCCGGATCACCTGCTGGGGCTTCGCGTCGGAAAGCTCGGGCGTCTCAGTCGGATCGCAAATGACCAGAGGCGCGAAGACCGGCTCTCCGAGTTCCGCCGGAGGAAGAACCAGCTGGCCCTGCTTTGCCAGACGCCGCCAAGCCGAGAGCTGGTTTGGGCGGATGTCATATCGCTCGGCAATCGCATTCACGGTCGCTCCCGGCTCCAAAGTCTCTGCCACAGCGCGAGCCTTCACGTCGTCCGGCCAGCGCCGATGACCTGACCCGTAGATCTCGACGCCCAGAGATCTGAGAAACGAATTTGTCGCGCACATTGCGAAACACACTCCCCATCATGAGATGGATATCACCTCGCAGTGCCGGAGCTCATCTACAACGTGGGGCGCAGCCGCCGCTTACTGTTGATCGGCAGGCCACGGAATCCTTTCTTTCGGCCGTGAAAGCGCTGGAGATTCCCACCCACGATTGGCGTTCGATCTTCTCTGTTGCGTCGCCGCGGATTCAGTTCGCGTATTCGCATATATGTGTGATCTCGCGACAGTTGCGCTCCCGGCCACCCATAAACATTGACCGGTTCACCGCACCATGGTGCGCTGATCGACAACGCCACAGGGAGGAAGACTGCCATGACAAGAAACACAAAACTCGATCGGTTTGCCGCAGGGGCGGCGCTGGTGATCGCGGTCGGAACGATGCCGCAAATTGCGGCGGCCGAAGTGACACTCAAGGTTGCAGATACCTTTCCGCCCGGCCACTACATCGTCGAGACCGGCACCACCTACTGGATGGACCGCGTAACCGAGCTGACCGATGGCGAGGTCAAGTTTCAGTATTTCGGTGCCGGTCAGTTGGGTTCGCTGCGCGATATGTTCTCGATGGTGCAGACAGGCGTGGTGGACATCGGCTATGTTCCGCCGGCCTATAACGGGGGCACGATGCCGCTGGCGGGCGTGCACACGCTTCCTGGCCTTTTCTCGCAGAGCGTTGTCGGGACGCCCGCTTTTTTTGAAACGGTGACGTCGGATCCGATCCTGCAAAACGACTTCCTGGCCAACGGGATGCGCCCAGTCTGGGGTGTAATGACCTCGACCTACAACCTGTTCACCCGCGACCAGGATGTTAGCGGCATTGATGACATCAAAGGGCTGAAACTGAAAACCATTGCCGGGAACATGGCGGAGTCGGTCAAGGCCCTAGGGGGCGCGCCGGTTGATATTCCCAGCCCGGAAACCTATCAGGCCATCCGCACCGGCACCGTCGACGGCACGATCTTTCCCACCACCAGCATCTATTCCTACAAGCTGGACGAGGTAATCGATACCGCCGTTCTGGGTCTGGATGTTTTTGTGTATTGGGCGCCCTACGCGATCCGCGAGGAGGTCTGGCAGGATCTGTCGCCAGAGCATCAACAGGCCATTCAACAGGCGTCGCAGGAGGCGATGCAGCGAGTTGCCGAAGAAACCGACCGATCGGCCGCCGAGCTTGAGGACAAGATGCGGGACAGCGGTATCGAGGTCATCGTTCTGGATGAAGCGCAGCGCGAAAAGGTCAAATCGGCCACAGCGCCGGTGTTCGATGCCTGGGTCTCTGGTCTGCAAGAGCGCGGACTGCCTGCGGGCGAAGTGCTGGAGATGTTTCGTGCGAACATCGAAAAGCACCAGACGCAGTAAGGCGCGCAACCGTGTCCCGTCACGATCTTGATCCCCGAGAGGACGCCGTGCCGTCGCCGAGAGTTGGATTGCACGGTCCTCTGGGCCGAGCGATGGACCGGGTGGATACCGGGATGAACTGGCTGTCGCGCGCTGCGATGATGGTCATGCTGGTGCTGATCCTCATACAGGTCTTTACGCGCTATATCCTGAATGACCCGATCGAAGGGGTCATTGGCGCTACAGAGCTATATCTGATGCCCATCATCGTGTTCGGAAGCCTGAGCTATCTGGAAATGTATGATGGCCACGTGCGAGTGGGGATAGTGTTTGATGCTCTGCCCGAAGGGCTGCGGGCCGGTTTCAATGTCGTCTTGCGATTGGCAGCGGCCGCGTTTTTTGCGCTGATCTGTTACGGTGCCTCGCGCGAGGCGCTTAAGGCGTGGGACTTCGGATATCGCACATCCGGCGACATCGACGCGCCTCTCGTCACCACGCTTGTGATTGCGCCGATTGGCTGCGTGCTGATCGTTCTGCGCCTTCTCGTAAATGCGGCGGGTGACGTTCAGCACCTTCGCGGCGCTTCGGATCGGATTGGCTGAGTATGGAATTTCTTGCACCTGTGTCGCTATTGCTGGCGGGGCTTCTCGTCGTCGGGATGCCGATAGGCTTCGCGATGGGCATCGCCGGCACCGTCGGCCTGTATCTGATCGGCGGGCTCAATCTGGCGCTCGGCATCCTGTCGGTGGCCCCGTATCGCAACACCGCCTCTTGGCTGTTGACCGCCATTCCCTTGTTCATCTTGATGGCCGAGATCCTGTCGGCCAGTCGGATTTCGTCGGACATGTTCCGCGCCGCCAACAGGTGGGTGGGCCATTTGCCCGGCGGACTGGCCGTGGCCACGGTCTTTACCAGCGCAGGCTTCGGGGCGGTTTCGGGCTCGTCCACCGCGGCGACGGCCACGATGGCGCGCACCGTCGCGCCCGAGGCTGAGAAATATGGCTATGACCGCGGCATGATCGTAGGCACGGTTGCGGCCGCCGGGACGTTGTCGATCATGATCCCGCCTTCGGTTGTGCTGATGGTTTACGGTATCATCACCGAAACCTCGATCGGCGGGCTGTTCATTGCCGGCATTCTGCCGGGTCTCATTACCGCGCTCAGCTTTGCCGGGATCACGATGGTCTGGGCGACGCTGAACCGCGATCTGGCGCCACCAGTGCAAAGCCATGGGTGGCGTGAGCGCTTCGCGTCACTGCGCGACATCTGGCCGGTGGTTCTGCTGTTCGTCTTTGTCGTGGCCGGGATTTATTCTGGCGCTGTCACCGTGACCGAAGCCGCCGCGGTCGGCTGCTTTGGCGCGATCATGATTGCCGCCGTGTTGCTCAGACGTATGGGCTGGCGCGAATTCATGGGGGCGCTCGAACGTACAACGCGCCCGACTGCAATGATCTTCACCATTATTATCGGGGCGCACATTTTCGGCTATTTTGTCACCCTGACCATGGCACCGCAGGCGCTGGTTTCGTACGTGCAAGGGCTTGAGATCGGGCCGGGCGTGGTGATTTTAATCCTGATCCTGATCTACATCCTGCTGGGCTGCGTGATGGATCAGCTGGCGATCCTGATCCTGACCATGCCGATCGTCTTTCCAATGGTCATGGAGCTTGGCTATTCGCCGATCTGGTTCGGCATCCTGGTGACCAAAACGGTCGAAATCGGGCTGATTACCCCCCCAATCGGAATGAACGTTTTCGTCGCCAGCTCGATCACCGGCGTACCTCTTAAACGGGTCTTTGTCGGGGTGCTGCCTTTCGTGCTGGCCGAGTTCGCGGTCTTGGCCCTGATCGCATTCTTTCCCGAGATCGTAACCGTGTTCTCGGGCGAATACTGACAACCTGAAGGAGCGTAACTTGGAACTGGGACTAAAGGACAAGGTGGCTATCGTCACCGGATCGGGTCGCGGGATCGGCGCAGTGACCGCCCGCGCGCTGGCCGAAGAGGGGGCGAAGGTGGTGATCACCGATATCGACCCCGAAACCACAGAAGCCACCCGCGCCGCTCTTGAGGCCGACGGATACGACGCGATCGGCGTGGTCTGCGATGTCACGAACGAGGCACAGGTCGAAGCCCTCGTCTCGCGCACGATCGAAGCATTTGGCGCCGTCCACATCCTGGTCAACAATGCCGGATTTCCGCGCGACAACTACATCACCAAGATGCCCGAACAGGACTGGGACGCTGTTGTGGGCGTGATCCTGAAGGGTGCCTATACCTGCTCGCGCGCCGTGGTGCCGTACTTCATGGAACAGAAGTGGGGCCGGGTGATCAACATCTCCTCTCGCGCCTATCTCGGCAATCCGGGACAGACCAACTATGCCGCCGCCAAGGCCGGCATCATCGGCTTCACCCGGGCGCTGGGGATGGAACAGGGGCGCTTCAATGTCACCGTAAATGCCATCGCGCCGGGGTTCATCGCCACCGAGATGATCGAGGCGCTTCCAAACTACGACCGGATAAAGTCGCGCGCTCTGGCAATGAATACCGTGCAGCGCCTTGGCAACGAACGCGACATCGCCAACGGCGTGGTGTTCCTCGCCTCGGATGCGGCGGAATACATCTCGGGCGAGACGCTTCACATCACCGGGGGGCGATATGGCTAAACATGTCCCGGCCTCCGCCTGTGTCGAGGATCAAGAGACGCGGATGCTGCGAGACAGCATCCGGGGCTTCATGGCGCGCGAGCTGACCGAAGAGCGCATCTCGCAATGCGAGGCGACGGGCGATCTGCCCTGGGCGATAATGGGCGAGCTACGCCAGTTCGGCTATCTTGGCGGGCTTCTCTCGGAAGAGGCCGGTGGCTACGGCCTCAGCTATCGCACCTGGGCGATGATGATGGAGGAAGCAGGATACCGCTGGCTTTCACTCCGGGTTCTGCTCAACACCGTGAACATCGTGATCGCACTGTTCCACCACCTGGGCGATGCGCGCCAGAAGGAAAAGTGGCTGAAACCCGTCATGGCTGGCCAGATGCCGGTCTGGGTGGGGATCACCGAACCCGACCACGGCTCTGATGTTGCCTCGGTGCAGACCCGCGCCGAGGACAAGGGCGACCACTGGCTGATCAATGGCGGCAAGCTGTGGACGACGAACGGCGTCAACGGCCGGGTCGGAATCCTGGTGGCACGGACATTCACGGAAGGCTGTGATGGCGATCTGAGTCTGTTCATCGTGGACCTCGAGGAGACCGATTTCGAAGCTTCGCGGGTGGGCACGATGTTCATCAAGGCCACCGCGACATCGCAGCTGGCCTTTCAAGACGCAAAGGTGCCAAAGGAAAACCTGTTGGGTCCTGCGGGAAAGGGCCTCAAGGCGATCCTTACGGGGTTGAATTATGGCCGGCTCAACGTGGCGGCGGGCGCGGTGGGCGCGGCGCAGCGGTCGTTGGACCTGTCCACCGATTACGTCAAGACGCGCAAGCAGTTCGGCAACGTGATCGGAAGCTATCAGCTGGTGCAGAAGCTGATCGTCGACATGACCATCCGCACCGAAGCGGCGCGCGCGTTGACTGACCGTGCCGCCCAAGCGCTGGACGCGGGTCTGCCTGGGCGCAAGGAATGCTCGATTGCCAAGCTCTATGCCAGCGAGGCGGCGCATGAGGTGGCCTCGATGGCGCTGCAGGCGCACGGCGGGCTGGGCTATTCGACCGACTACCCCGTCGAACGGTTGTTCCGCGACACGCGCGGCGGGCTGATCCCCGAAGGCACATCGGAAATCCAGACATTGATCATAGGGCGCGAGGTTCTCGGGATCTCGGCCTTCACCTGAGGAGGCGGCCATGCCGATGACCTTTCTCCAGGCCCTGAGGTTGAACGCGCGGCGGTTCCCCACGAAACCCTCGGTGGTGTTCGAGGGGAGGAGCCAGACCTATACGGATTTCCTTGACCGGGTGGAACGGATGATGACGGTGCTGGCGCGGCGCGGCATCGGACCGGGCGACAAGGTGGCGGTGATCTCGGAAAATCATCCCGATTTCCTTGCCGCCTATGTGGCGGTGACGGGGCTAGGCGCAATTCCCGCACCGATCAACTATCGCATCGCGCCCGAAGTCATGGCCGATGTGGTTGCCCGCTCGGACAGCAAAACCCTGCTGCTGGGCGATGCGGCGCTGGATCATGCCGATCTGTTCCGGACCGTGGTGGACGACATCGTCACCATCGGCGACGGGGCCCCGCAAGGACTGCCGCGCCTGTCGGACCTTCTGGCAGACACACCGCCCGATCCGCCGCAAGGGCAGGACGGCACCACGATCATGCTGCACACGTCGGGGACCACCGGCAAGCCCAAGGGCGCGCTGCGCAGTCTCTTCGGCATGGAGGAACGCGCCATCGAGCAGCGTTTCCGCCCCGACGACCGGGCGCTGTCGGCGCTGCCGATCTGCCTGTCGGCCGGCTGCACCTATACGCTGCTGCCGCTTTATCTGGGTGCCAGCGTCTATCTGATGCGCCGCTTCGACGGGGCCGCCGCGCTACGGCTGATCGAAGACGAGCGGCTGACCGCCACCATGCTGCTGCCCGCCATGCTCCAGCGGATGGTCGAGGCCGAGGGGTTCGCGAGCGCCGATCTGTCGTCGCTGGGGACTTTGCAATCTGGCGGCGGCGAGATGTATCTCGACCTCAAGCGTGCCGCGCTCGACAAGTTCGGCGATGCGCTGATGATCTATGCCGCCTCCAGCGAAGCAGGACCCTATGCCAACCTGACCGCTCGGGATCTGCGCCGCAACCTTGCGGGCAACTGCGTCGGCCGCCCCTTCTTCGGGGTGGAACTCAAACTGCTGGACGACGATGGAAACGAGGTGCCGCAGGGCGAGGTCGGCGAGATCTGCACCCGCAGCGAAAGCCGCTACGACGGGTATTACAAGGATGAGGCGCTGACCGCTGAAACCCGGCGCGGCGACTATCTGACCGTGGGCGATCTGGGCCGGATCGACGACGAAGGGCTGCTCTGGTTCACGGGTCGCAAGCGCGACATCATCAAGAGCGGCGGCATCAATGTCTACGCCCCCGAGATCGAGGAGGCGCTGGCCGGCCACCCGGCGATTGCCGAGGCGCATTGCATCGGCCTGCCCGATCCGCACTGGACCGAGGCGATCTGCGCAGTGATCGTGCCCGCGCCGGGCGCGCAGCTGACAGCGGCCGATGTGATCGCCCATGCCGAAACCCGGCTTGACCGATACAAGCGCCCGCGGCGCGTGGTCTTTATGACGGCGGTGCCGCGCAACCTGACCGGCCGCGTTCTCAAGGCTGAACTGAAAGAGGCAGTGCTAGCGCTGCCAGAGGAGGAAACCCAATGACACGGCCCGATCTTTCGGCCCTCAAGGGCCAGCAACTCTACTGGGAGGACCTGAACGAAGGCGACCAGTTCGATAGCCCCACCCGTACCATCACCGAGGCCGACGTGGCTAATTTCGCCTGCCTGTCAGGCGACTTCAACCGGCTGCACGTCGATGCCGAATATGCCGCCGATTCGGCCTTTGGCCAGCGTATCGCGCACGGGCTTCTGGTGGTGTCGGTGATGTCCGGGCTGACCACGCGGATGCTGATGAACACGTTCCTGGAACCCTCGCTTCTGGGGTTGCTCGACATGCAGTGCAGCTTTCCCAACCCCACCTTCATCGGCGACACGATTGGCGTGCGCGTTACCGTAGCCGAGAAGCGCGAGACTTCGAAACCCGAACGCGGCATCCTGTCGTTCCGGCGCGAGGTCATCAACCAGCGTGGCGAAACCGTGGTGGAAGGGGTCTGGAAACTGCTCGTCCGGCGGGCGCCGCAAGGTGGCTGAGCCGGTGGTCGCCCGCGACTTTCCCGATCTTTCGCGGCTCTTGTCGCCACGCAGCGTGGCGATCCTGGGCGCCAGTGAAAGGCCCCGTAGCGTGGGCAGCGACACCTTGCTGAACCTTGCCGAGCATTCCGACTTCGATGGGCAGATCTTTCCGGTCAACCCCGGGCGTGAAAGGGTGCATGGTTTGCGCGCCTATTCTGCAATGTCGGCCTTGCCTGGCCCCGTCGATGTGGCGGTGGTGTGCCTTCCAGCCGATGCGGTGGTGGGTGCCTTGCGCGATTGCGCGGCAGCAGGAACGGGGTTTGCGGTGGTCTTCACCTCTGGCTTTGGCGAAACCGGGGATGAGGGCCGTGCCGTCGAAGCCGAGATGGCTGAAATCGCCCGGCAAAGCGGGATGCGCATCTACGGGCCGAACTCGCCAGGGCTGAGCAACATCAACCGCCGCCTTGGGCTGACCTTTTCACCGGTATTCAAGAACGACACGCTGGGCGGCGGCATTGGGCTTGTCACCCAGGGCGGCGGACTTGGCCGCGCCTTCATCCAGGCAAGCGAACGGGGTATCGGCGTTGGCCTGTGGTGCTCTACCGGCAACGAAGCCGACCTGACCATGGCCGATGTCGTGTACCACATGGTGGGCGATCCCGACATAAAGGTAATCGCCCTTCTCGCCGAAGGCTTCCGCGACGGGCCGCGCTTTCTGGCAGCTGCCCGCGCCGCTGCTCGCGCCGGCAAGCCGGTGGTGGCGATGAAGGTGGGCAAGTCGGACTATGGCGTTGCTGCCACCCGTTCGCACACCGCCGCGCTTGCCGGATCGGCGGCGGTCACCTCGGCACTGTTTCGCCAGCATGGCATCGTCGAGGTGGAGGATCTGGACGAATTGATCGATACGGTGGCGCTGTTCGAGCGCGTCGGCATCGCCCCGCGGCGGGGGATCTGCGTCTATTCCTTCTCGGGTGGCACAGCGGCGCTGGCCGCCGATATGGTGGGCAGCGCCGGGCTGATCCTGTCCGAACTGGCCCCCGGCACCCGCGCGGGGTTGCGTGCGCTGGCCCCGTCTTATGCGGCGGTCGATAACCCGGTGGACCTGACCACCCAGGTCTTCACCCAAGACAAGCTCAACCGCGATTGCCTGTCGCTGGTGGCGCGGGACCCGGCCACCGATGTTGTGCTTCTGCCGATTCCCGCCGACTACGGCCCGATCACCGACCGGTCCGCCGACGACATGGTCGCGCTGGCGCCGGACAGCCCGGCTCTGCTCCTGCCGGTCTGGATGAGCGGGCATCGCGCCGCTGGCTATGCCACGCTGAACGCGGCAGGGCTGGCGCCTTTTCGCAGCCTCGGCAAGGCAGTGACGGCGTTGAAGCGGCTGATCTGGCGCGGCGACTGGAGCCCCTCGGGGACCTCCACGCTTGCTCTACCCGCATTTCCGCCCGGCGAGCTTGACGAGGCTGCCGCCAAGGCGGTGCTGGCCGACCTGGGTCTGACCGTGCCCGAAGGACGGGTCGTGACCAGTGCCAGACAGGCAGGCGAGGCGGCGCGCGGGATCGGCTTTCCGGTGGTGCTCAAGGCGCTGGTGCCCGGTCTTCTGCACAAGACCGAAGCCGGGGCCGTGGCCGTCGGGCTGATGGATGAGCAGGCGCTGGCGGCGGCCTGGGGCGCGATGATGACATCGCTTTCAGCACAGGGGCACAGGCTGGAGCGCGCTCTGGTTGAGCGCATGGAACAGGGGCCGGGCGTCGAGGTGATGGCGGGACTGCACCGCGATCCGGTGTTCGGCCCGGTGGTGAGCTTCGGCCTCGGCGGCGTGATGGTCGAGGCGCTTTCTGACGTCACGCACCGCGCCGCGCCCTTTGGGCGGGACGAGGCGCTGGCGATGATCGACGAGATCCGCGGACGCGCACTGCTGGGTCCGCTGCGCGGCCGCCCCGGCGCCGATCTGGGCGCGCTGGCCGATCTTCTCGTGATCCTGGCCGCCCTGGGTGCGCGCGGCGACATCGCGGAGATGGATCTCAATCCGGTGCGCGCCGGTCCGGCGGGTGCGACGGTGCTTGACGCGGTGATCCTGCGCGCTCCGACCGAGATAGAAGGAAAGGCAAGGCAATGACGGTAAAGACGGACATCGGTTTCACCACCCGCGACCGCATCTATGTGCGCGGGCGCGATCTGGCCGATGAGATCCTGGGCAAGATGGATTTCGTCGACATGATCTATTTCACCGCCACGGGGAAAGAGCCGGATGCCCGCACCCGCGCGATGACCAACGCGATCATCGTCACCGCCACCGATCACGGCCTTACCCCCAGCGCCATCGCCGCGCGGATGACCATTCTCGGCGCGCCGGAATCGCTTCAGGGTGCGGTGGCCGCGGGCTTGCTGGGCGCGGGGAACCATTTTCTCGGCACCATGCAGAACGCCGCGGCCTTTACCCGCGACGAGATCGGCGAGCTGTCCGACAGCGACGACGACGCAGCCTATGCCGCCCGCGCGCAAGAGGCCGTGCGCGCCTTTCGCGCGGCGCGCCGGATCGTGCCAGGCCTCGGTCATCCGATCCATGTCGACGGCGACCCCCGCACGCCGGTCCTGCGCCGGATCGCCGGCGAGAATGGGTTCGACGGGCGGCACTGGCGCTTCATGGCGGCCGTCGAGGCCGCCGCCCGCGAGGAATATGGACGTCTGCTGCCCATCAACGCCGCCGGCGCGGTCGGGGCCACCGTTTCGGACATGGGGCTTGCCCCGATCTGGGCGCGGGCCTTCGCCCTGATTGGCCGATCCGCCGGGCTTCTGGCGCATCTGATGGAAGAGCTCGAAAATCCGCAGGGTCAGAAGATCTGGGACATGATCCTGGAACAGGACGACTCGGCGGAATGCGCCGGGATTGCCGACCCGGACCGCGCAGACAGCACAGGAGAGCAAAAATGACCGGCACTGCACCGCTTTCGGGGCTTCGCGTTCTCGATCTGACCGAGCTTCTGCCTGGGCCCTATGCAACGCAGCAACTGGCCGAGATGGGGGCCGAGGTCATCAAGGTCGAACGTCCTGCGGGCGACGCCGCGCGCGCCATGTTCCCCGGCCTCTTTGCCGCCGTGAACCGCGGCAAGAAAAGCATCGCCCTGAACCTAAAGGATGACACAGACCGCGCGGCTTTCCTGCGGCTGGCCAAACGGGCGGACGTCGTGATCGAGGGTTATCGCCCGGGCGTGACCGCGCGGCTGGGCATCGACTATGAGACGCTTTCGGCGCTCAATCCCGGCCTCGTCTACTGTTCGGTCAGCGGCTATGGTCAGACCGGGCCGGCGCGCGACTGGCCGGGGCATGATCTGAACTACGCGGCGATGGCGGGCGCGGTGGCGATCTCGGGCGCGCCCGACGGACCGCCTGAATACACGACGGGCGTGCCGATCGGGGATCTCTCGGCAGCCATGTATGCCATCATCACCATTCTTGCTGCGTTGCACGGACGCGACGCCACGGGGCGGGGCCAGTATCTGGACGTGGCGATCACCGACGCGCTGGCCAGCTGGGTCGCCCCGCGCTACGGTGTGTGGGACGCCGGACGCCAGGCCGGGCGCGAGATCACAAAGGCCGATATCCTGCGCCGCGCCGCCTATGGTATCTTCGCGACCGCCGACGGTAAATACATCACCATCGGCGCGATCGAGACGCATTTCTTCCGCCGCCTGATCCGTGCCACCGGGATGACGGGCTTCGACGATCCTGCGCTTGACGACTTCGCCGCACGCACCGACCGCACGGATGATATCCGCGCCGCCCTGACCCCGCTGATCGCCGCGCGTCCCTATGCGCATTGGGCGGAGATCTTCGAGGCCGAGGATGTTCCCTTCGCCCCGGTCAACGGGCTGGAGGATCTGGCCCGGGACCCGCAGCTCAAGGCGCGCGGGATGGTGCGCTCAGCCGGCGCGGCCCAGGTGATGGCCTTCCCGGTGCCGATGGCTGGGATGAGTGATCCGGCGGGCCACGTCCCGGCAGTGGGCGAGCATCAGGCCGAAATTCTGGACCAAGCCGAAAAGCTGGAGTGAGGACCGATGCAGTTTGAGCTGGACGACTGGCAGGAAACGGCGCGGCGCAGCTTCCGCAAATACCTTGACGCCGAGGTGGCGCCCCTGGTCGAGGCGCACGAGGATGCCCACCGTCCGCCGCCGCCCGAAGTGTTGCAGAAGATGGGCGAGTTCGGCCTGCTGGGCGGTCTTTTGCCAGAGGCGCAAGGCGGTGCCGGGCTTGATTATCTGACATATTGCGCGCTGCTGTGCGAGCTGTCTCAGGTATGGCCGTCGCTGCGCAGCATCGTCAGCACGTCGAACCTTGTCCTGATGATCGTCGCGCAGCATGGAACGCCGGAGCAACAGGCAAGGTGGCTGGGCGATCTGGTTTCGGGTCGCAAGACAGCCTTTTTTGCGCTGACCGAGCCGAACGTCGGCTCGGACGCCAGCAACGTGGAAACACGGGCCCGGCGCGACGGTGATGGCTGGCGGCTGAACGGACGCAAACTGTATATCTCCAACGGGACCGGGGCCGATCTCGGGGTGGTTTTCGCGCGGTCGGGCGACGGCGAACGCGCGGAGGTATCGGCCTTCGTGGTCGAGGCGGGAACAGCAGGGTTTTCAACCCGAGAGGTCCGCAGCATGGGCATGAATTCATGCCCGCTAGGCGAGCTGCTGTTTGAGGACGTATTGCTGCCCGCAGACCACCTGATCGGCGCCGAGGGCGAGGCGTTCGCCATCGCCAAGCATTATCTGAACGTGGGGCGCTGTTTCGTTTCTTTCACCTGCCTGGGCCTGTCAATTGCCGCCTATGAGGCGGCGCTGCGATATGCGGGCGCGCGAGAACAGTTCGGACGCAAGATCGGCGGGTTTCAACTGGTCCAGCAGATGATCGCAGATATGTTGACTGGCGTGGAAACCTCGCGGTTGCTGGCGTGCCGGGCCGCTGACGCGCTGGATCGCGGGGCACCGGATCGCGGCCGGGCCTGTTCCATGGCCAAGCGTCACAACTCCGATACGGCTCTGCGGGTTTGCGAGACTGCCCTGCAAGTGCACGGCGGGGCCGGATACACCCGTGATTTCCCCGTCGAGCGCTATTATCGCGATGTGCGACATCTCACGATCGCTGAAGGCACCAACCAGCTTCAGGCGCTGCTTCTGGCACAGGGGGCCCTGGGCATCTCGGCGCTACGGGGCTGATCGGTCCGCAGTTTGCGCACGGTCTGTCGCCGCTGCCGGTCTGAATGGCAGGCGGAATGCGGGCACAGGGCGGGTCAGATTCCCAAATACGAACGGCGCACGTGATCGTCGTGGCGCAAGACGTCAGAGGCTGCGGCGAGGGCGATTGTCCCGTTTTCCAGAACATAGGCGCGGCTGGCGAAATCCAGCGCCATGTAGACATCCTGTTCCACCAGAAGAATGCTCAGGCCGGTGCGGCGCCGACCGTCGAGGGCCTCGTACATCTGCTCGACCATCAGAGGCGCGGGGCCGAGCGACGGCTCGTCGAGCATGATCATGCTGGGCCGGGCCATAAGCGCGCCCGATCGCCAGCATCTGCTGCTGACCGCCTGAGAGCCCTCCGGCAAGTTCGCGGGCCTTCTGGCTCAGCATCGGAAAGGGCGTCCTTTCGGTCTTTCGCGTCGAGTGCGGCGCTCGCACCCACGATCAGATTTTGCTCGACCGTGAGTGACCCGAAGACGTGCCGCGCCTCAGGAACATGGACGAGGCCGAGGCGCGGAATCTCGCTGGCGGCAAAACCGCCGATTTCCTTGCCATCGTGGCGGATCGCTCTGGAACGGGCGGCCACAAGGCCCGAAATCGTGCGCAGAAGGGTGGATTTGCCCGCGCCGTTCGGTCCGATCACAGCCACGACCTCGCCCTCGGCCGATCTCGATGCTGACGCCGTGGAGCGCGTCGAGCAGACCGTAACCGGAGACGAGAGACTCGATCGACAGCTTCATCTTGGGCCCCGGTTATAGTTTTCGCATCAGTTCAGAGGATTGGGCTCTTCCACAGCCACCTCTGGCGGCCAGATCGTGACCTTTTTCGTGCCGCCGTTCTTCCATTGCGCGATCAGGTTCTGCGATCCGACGTTCCTGCCGTGTTCGTCGAATTTGATCCGCGAGAACGGCGAGATCAGCTGATCGCCGGGGATGTCGATCTTAAGGATGGCGGCGCGAAGGTTCTCGGTCGTCAGTTTCTGGCCGGACTCAAGCGTCTTCTCCAGCACGGCCTTCAGCGTGTAGACACCGCGGTTGCACATCGACGCATAGCTTGACGGCACGATGCCGTGCCGTTACTCGTAAGCCTTCACAAAACGCTGGGCGCGGTCCATGTCGGGATTTAAGTAGTCCACCGTGCTGAGATTGACGTCCTCGACGAAGCCCCTGTCCACCAGTTGCGGGGTGCGCACATCAACCGGACCGCCACTGATTCCGACAATGTAGGGCTTGAAGTCATGCTGCTGCATTGCCTGGAGCTTGGTCACCACATCTTCGGTGTAGCCGGCCCAGATCACCATGTTGGCACTCGATGTCTGCACCCGCTTGACCGGCGGCAGAAGGTTGCGATCGCTGCGCGAATACGGCGCGCTGGCGGCGATCTCGATGCCCCGCTCCTCCAGCAGAACTTCGATCCGCTCGATGGTTCCGGCGCCGCGCGGGCTGTCTTCATAAAGCAACGCCGGGACGACGTCGCCTTGCGTCATCAGGTGTTCGAAGAATTCCACGACCGTGGCCGCCTCGGTATCGGCTGTGATCTGATCGGAGAAATACCATTTGTAACCGCGCTCGAGGAGCTCGGCCGACACCGCCGGCGAGTTCAGGTGAGGAACCCGCGCCTGCTCGGCGAACTGCGCCGCAGCCGATGTGCCTGCGCTGATCTCGCAGCCAAGGATGACCGGAGCCCGCTCGAGGCGGGTCAACCGCTCCATCACCTGGCGCACCACCCCGGGATTGCCCTGTGTGTCGTAAAGTTGGATCTTCAGCGGCCGACCGGCGACGCCGCCATCGGCGTTGATGTGCTCAAGGGCAACTGCGATCCCCTTTTGCGCATCCTGTCCGGTCACGGCGATCGCTCCCGACATGGCGACGATCGCCGGCATCACGATTTCTTCGGCTTAGGTGTTTGATCCCACGGTTTAATGGTGTGATCCTTTCGCAGGAATGGAAGGAGGCCCTATGGGACAAGTTCGTCACGGAAGCGCCACGACCACGCACGCCGTCAGAACAGCAATACAGCGATCGCAAGCTTCGCTCGCGGCGCTGCGCCCTTGGGTCGCGGGTCGACTGACCGCCAGACTACGGCGCGCATTGCTGACTCGAAGGGTGCGATACCGCAAAGGGAAAAGAAAATGGACAGTCAGCCGCAGCAGCCAGCCGAGGGGGACGGACCGCTTGCGGGTTACAGGGTGCTTGATCTTTCGGTCAACGTGCTTGGACCGGTGGCGATCCAGATCCTCGGCGACATGGGGGCCGACGTCATCAAGATCGAGTCACCCGACGGCAACTACACACGCCAGGTGGGACCGTCGCGCAACCCGAAGATGGGGGCACTGTTCCTCAATACAAACCGCAACAAACGCTCGGTCGTGCTCGACCTGAAGAAACCCGACGCGCGGGCCGCGCTCCTTGATCTGGTGCGTTCCGCGGACGTGCTGGTGCATTCGATACGCCCCGGCGCCGCCGAACGGCTGGGCGTCGACTACGAGGCGATCCGCGCGGTCAATTCCCGCATCATTCATGCCTCGTCTTCTGGCTTCCGGCTGGATGGTGAGCGCCGCGACTGGCTTGCTTTCGACGATGTGATCCAGGGCGCCAGCGGCGTAGCCGGGATGATGGCCCGGGCCACCGATGAGCCGCGCTATTACCCACGGTAATCGCCGACAACTATGCGGTTACATCCAGGCATCGTCCATCGCGATGGCCTTCGTCTGGCGCGAGCGCACCGGCCACGGGCAGCAGGTAAACGTGCCGATGATGGATGCGATGGTCAACTTCAATCTGATCGAGCATCTCTGGGGCGCAACGCTCGACCGGCCCGATCTGGGCATGGGTTACAGCCGGGTATTCTCGCCCCATCATCGGCCTTATCCAACGCAGGACGGGCACATCTGTGTGATGGCGGCGATGGACAACCAGTGGCTGCGTCTCTTCGACGCCATAGGCCGGCCCGAGCTGCGCGACGATCCACGATTTGCCACAGCAGAGTTGCGCACCGATCACATTGACTAGTTATATTGGTTCCTCGCCGAGGCAATCGCGGGGAATACAACCGCCGAGTGGCGCCGCCGGTTCGACGCGGCCGACGTGCCGAATGGACCGGCCAACAGCCTGGAGGATCTGCTGGTTGATCCCTATCTGGTTCAAACCGGGTATTTCGAGCGCCACGAGCACCCGACAGAGGGCGCCGTCGTGACGCTCCGGATACCGGTCCAGTTCTCGGACAGCCCCGGCCGGGTGCGCCGGCTGCCACCGCGGCTGGGCGAGCACACGGAGGAGGTTCTGTCCGAAATCCGCCTTCCGCGCGCCGACGCCTGACGGAACCAGGCCAGGCGGGCAGCCGGTGCCCGGCTGGCCAGGATCGGTTCGCGGCCAACCGGACCCGCCTGTCCCAAGCTTCCGGCTCCGCCCATTTTACTGCGCGGTATAGCCGCCATCGACCACCATTTCGGATCCGGTCATATAGGATGCCTCGTCGGACGCCAGAAACGGCACCGCCCCGGCTACTTCTTCCGGTTGGGCCGGGCGCTGCATGATCGTTGTCCCAAGTATATCCTTCTGACCGTCCGGGTCAGCCAGTCTGAAAGGAACCATCGCCGGAATCAAATGTGCGGAAGATCCTGTACGTTATCCATCCAGGATTTCTTTCGAGATGGTCATTCATGCGTCCTTTCGATGAAGCATGGACCGGATCAGTCATACACAAAAGGTCGGACACTCTCGCTGCCGCCCATCTGCGCCATATCGCCGAAACCCAATTCGCCCGCGCCGTTCGCGCATCAACTCGTCGCCGAGATCGGGACCGGCGAGGCGCATCTACGCCAGATCAATGTGGCCGAACGTATGCACGGCTCGCCCGGACTTCAGCTGCATAACGGACGACCAGGCTGAGTGTCGAAGGGCAGGATTCAGATGCACCCACCGGCTGACTTCTGCGCGTTTTTGGTGGCCTGGCCCGACACAGGAGCCGGGCCGACCACGATCTGGTATCAGTTCCTTTTCAGCGCGGACCGGAAGGCTTCCAGGATCTCGGTTCCGGGCTTGCCTTGGGCATCGAGTTGCTCGGCCCATTCGGACCCAACCGTCGACAGGATCTGGTTCAGCTTTTCGACATCTCCGGCGGGCAGGTCAACGAAGGTCACGCCCGCCTCGGCGATCTGCTGCTTGACTTCAAGGTTCTGGCGGTCGGCAGTTTCGCATCCTTCCCTAGTCAAATCTTCGCCGATCTCGGTGATCGCCTGCTGGACGTCTTCGGGCAGACTGTCCCACTTTTCCTGCCTGATCACGTAGGTCGCGACAAAGGAACCAAAGTTCATCCCCTGCGTACCCCAGTCAAGGAATGTTTCCATTCCGTAAGGGGTGACACTGGGATAGGGGAAGAGCCCGGCGTCGATCGTCCCGCGCGACAGCGCCTCGCGCACTTCGGGCGCCGGCATCTGCACCGGCACGCCGCCGATTTTCTGGACGGTCAGGTCAAGCGCGCCGCCAGTGCTGCGGATCTTCAGGCCGTCCATGCTGTCCAAACCGGTGATCTCACGGCTCGACGTCAGCAGGTTGTAGGGCGGCAGCACCATCGCCATCAGCAGGCGCACGCCGTTCGGCGCGAATTCGGCCTGGTCTAGCGCGCCGCCGGGCTTGGCGATCTCCCAATAGGCCATCGTGCCCTCACACGACGTCGAAAACGCCTCGGGCAACTGCCCGACCGCCGAAAGGGGCATCTTGTCGCTGACATAGGAGGGGCCGACATAGCCGATATCGGTCACGCCGGTCTGGGTCAGCGAGAGCAGGTCCTTGGCCTTGCCGAGTTGCTGAGCCGGGAAGTACGCGAACTCGGTTTTCCCGGTCCGCTCGCTCACCCGTTCCATGAAAGGTTCGATCAGGCTCTGGGCAATGTAATGGCCGGTGGGCAGGCTGTCGGCCGCGCGCAGTTCGATCTCCTGCGCTGCAACCGGCTGCACGGCGAGCGGTAGCAAGGCAACGCTCAGGGCCCAGCCCGCTGTCCGTAAGGGCGATGGGAATTTGGATATTCTGGTCATGATTTCATTCTCCTCCTGTCTTTTAGGGTTATGGACTGGCGCTATTGCGCAGGCCGACGTCGTCAGTTCATTGTCGAGGGCAGCCACAGCACCAGCACGGGAAATGCAGTGAGCAACGCGATCACCAGCAAATGCGCCAGAACATGCGGAAACGTCCCGCGAAAGATTTCGCCCAAGGGTCGCCGGGTATATCGGGCCACCACAAAGACATTCATGCCCAGCGGCGGAGTGACCATGCCGACCTCGGCCGTCACCACGACGATCACCCCGAACCAGATCGGGTCGAAGCCCAGCGACAGGACCAGCGGCAAAAGCACCGGCACCGTCAGGATGAGGATGGCGATCTGGTCCATGAAGGCACCCAGAAAGACGTAGATGATCAGGATCACCACCATCACCCCCATCGGCGAAATACCAAGGCCGCCGATCCATTGGGTCAAATCGTTGGTCACCCGCGTGAGGGTGAAGAAATAGCCAAAGATATGCGCGCCGAGGATCACGAAAAGGATCATGCAGGTGGTCTGCGCCGCCCGTCTCAGGCAACCCCAGGCTTGGCTGAATCCCAGTTTGCGCTCGTGCAGCGCCAGCAGCATCGCGCCGAAGGCGCCGATCCCCGATGCCTCGGTCGGCGTGGCAATGCCCGAGTAGATCGTGCCGGTGACGGCCAGGAACAGCAGCAGCATTGGCCCGACACGCGACAGCGACGCAAATTTATCGCGAAAGCTGTAAGGCTGGCCGGCAGGCGCGACCGAGGGATCAATCCGCACCAGAACCGCGACCGTGGCCATGATGGTCAGAGCGACCAGAATCCCCGGTATCACCCCCGCCACCAGCAGCTGTCCGACCGAGACATCGGCAATGATCCCATAGAGAATCAGCGCCACAGATGGCGGAATCAACATCGCCAGTGTGCCCGAAATCGCCACGACGCCGCTGGCCAGCTTGGGGTCGTAGCCTTCGTCGATCATCGCCGGGATCGAAGTGGATGCCAGCGTTGCCGCCGCTGCCGTGCTCGACCCCGAGATCGCGCCAAAGCCCGCCCCGGCTACCGCGGTAGCCATGGCCAGGCCGCCGCGGAGACGGCCGACCCAAATGGTTGCAGCGCGAAAGAGATCTTGCGCCACGCCCGAGATGATCACGAATTCGGCCATCAGGATGAACATCGGGATGGTGATGATTTCGTAGGAATTCGCGGTACTTAGGGGTGCAGTCTTCAGGATGCCGCCCAGTACCGCCATGCCGCCGAACAGATAGAGCCCTACAGACCCCGAAATCGCCATTGCCAAGGCCACCGGCAGCCCGATCACAAGCAGCCCGGCCAGAAGCGCAATTACCAGAGCCACCGTCACAGGACGTCCTCCCCTTGGAGCGCGGTGGTCTCGGGCGGGGGCGGCATTTCAACCAGATCGTGGCGCGAGAAGATGGAAAACGCGTGCCCGACCACCCGGTAGATCAGGCGCAGCGTCAGCAGCGCGGTGCCAATCAGGACGACCAGATAGGCCGGCCAGGTCAGCCATGGGACCAGCGCGGCGATCCGGTCCTGCCCGGCATAGGCGCTCTGGAAGCGGCCCCAGGCCTCGAACGCGATCAGCGCCATGACAACTGCCCCTGCAGCATAGCCCACCGCCTGCCCCAGATGGCGAACCCGTGGCGGAAGTATGTTTTGGAACAGATCGATTGCCACGTGCCCGTGATGATGGAGTGTGTCGGGCAGCATCAGGAAGAATACCGTGACCACAAGGTAGAGACCGATCAGGTCGTAGGACCAGCCCAGTGGCATCGAAAGCGCGTAGCGCATCGCAACATCCACGACCACGATCAGCATGATCACCGCCAGTGCGACACAGGCCAGCGCCGCAAACCCGGTCTCTAGCACGGCCAGCCCCCGCGAAACGGCCAACAGGCCGCGCGCGCCCCCCCTTTTCTTCGGCGGTTCCATTGCGGCCACCCCCCCCCTTTTTTTTGGCGCTATTTCGGGCCATTTCCATCGGCGATTTCCACGCCGGAAACGAGCCGCCTTAGCCTCATTGTGGCGCCAAACTTAGCAAGGCCCCCTTGCATGTCAACGCTCCCCGTGCAAAAAAACTAGCAATACAGTCTTTTAGTCTTTTGTAGCGTGCGGTCGGTGCAGCCGATCCGGTGCCGGGGGGGGGAATCATGTTTCAAATGCTCGACGGGGTGCGCGTGGTAGAGCTGGGCCATATTCTCCTGGCCCCCTACGCCACCCAGTTCCTGGGCGATTTCGGCGCTGATGTGATCAAGGTCGAAGCGCCGGAAGGCGACTATTATCGGCGCCTCGGCGCCTCGCGCGTGCCGGGTATGACCGCTCAGTGGATGGCGGTGAACCGGAACAAACGCAGCATTGCGCTTGATCTCAAATCCCCCGAAGGGCGTGCGGCGCTGCTGGAGATGCTGAGTCAGGCGGACATCGTGGTTCACAATATGCGAGTGCCTGCGATCGAGCGGCTGGGTCTTGGATATGACGCCGTGCGGGAGGTCAATCCGCGCATCGTCTACTGCGCCGCGATCGGGTTCGGGCAGGACGGGCCCTATGCCGACTTGCCCGCCTTCGATGACCTGATTCAGGCCCGGTCGGGTCTGGCCGAGGCCAACGGGCGCAACGCAGGTGCCCCCGCCTTTGTGCCGATGGTGGCCGCCGACAAGATCACCGGGCTGGCGCTGGGTCAGGCGATGCTGGCCGGCCTGTTCCGGCAGCGCACCACCGGCGAAGGGTGCTACATCGAAACGCCGATGTTCGAAACGATGATATCGGTGATGTTGAGCCAGCATTTCAACGGGGCGGCCTTCCGGCCTCCGGAAGGCGGGTTCGGCTATGCGCGGGTCATGAGTCCATTCCGCAAACCAGCGCAAACCAGCGACGGTTTCATCGCGCACGGGATCTACAAATTCGATCAATGGCAGCGGTTTCTGCGTGCTGTGGGTCGCGACGACGTGGCCGACGGCCCCATGATGACCGACGCGGCGACCGCACAGCGGCATTTTCCCGAACTCTATGAACTTGTTGTAACGCATATCCTGCCGCAGCGGACCACCGCAGAGTGGCAGGCGCTGTTCGATGCCCTCGATATTCCCAATGCCCCAGTGATGGCGATGGAGGACCTGCCCGACGATCCGCATGTCCGCGCCGTTGGCCTGATAGAAGATTATGACCATCCCCAGCAGGGGCCGATGCGCCGGGTCCGAAGCCCTTATACGATGCGCGGCGTCGAGATGGGCCCCGATCTTCCGGCACCTGCCCTTGGCGCACAGGGCACGGCGATCCTGGAAGAGTTCGGCTTCTCACCGGAAAGGGTTGCTCAACTGATAAAGGCCGGTGTCGTTGTGCAACCCGAGCAGGACTCGTCGGTAAACGACGGTCTGACAGGAGCGGTGCCTCGGTCCGGCGACCAGCCTTGAGCGGCACCCGGACCACCGGCGTCGGCCACTGTCCCCGCCCGGAGGAAGGCTCGGCCAGGGAACTGCTTCGGCAGCGTGACGGCATCCCCTTGTATCTCAAGCTCGCAAGCCTATTTCGCGAAAAGATTCGCTGCGGCGATTGGCCCATACACAGCCAGTTGCCAACCCTTCCGGCCCTGCGCGACGAATACGGCCTGGCGCGCGAAACCGTCCGCCAGGCTCTTGGGGTTCTGCGCAATGAGGGCATGATCGACAGCACGCGCGGACTGGGCACCTTCGTGACTGCGGCGGCCGAGGAGAGCGAGCCACGTGCGCCCGCCTACGATCCGCTGACGCTCGGGGCACAGGTGCGTATAGATATATTGTCGCGTGCGCCCTGTAAGGAGCTTCCCGATCTTGGCCGCGACCTGACGGGGATGGAAACGCCGCTGGTTCATGTGCGCAAGCGCCATCACGCCGGGCAGCAGCCGTATTCGCTGGTCGATCTGTGGCTGCCGCAACGCTATTTCGAGATGCTGCCCGAGGGCGCTGACGAAACGCAGCTATATTCGCAACTGCTGCGCGACCACACCGGCATGACGGATCTGTCGGGCGACCAGATCATCACCATCGTTCGGGCCGACATCGCCACCGCGCACCTGTTGGGCATCACCCTCAGCGAGCCGGTGGCCCATGTGGTCTCGCGCTTGTTCGATCCCGAAGGCCGCCCGGTCATGGCTCACCTCGTGCAGATCCGCAGCGACGTCTTTTCCGCCGAGCGCCAGTTCGGCAATCTCGCCACAGGAGATCCCGGCTCCTGGCGCCCGCATATGGCGGAACCCGCCCCGCCCGAGCATTCGGGCGAACCACACCCACGTCAGAAGAAGGAGTGATCGCATGGATTTCGATCTCACCGAAGAGCAACGGGCCATCCGCGACGCGGTGGCCAGGATCTGCTCGCGTTTCGACGATGCCTACTGGCTGGAACGCGAACGAACCGGGACCTTCCCCGAAGATTTTGCGGCCGAGATCGCAAAGGGCGGTTTCTATGGCGTCACGATGGAAGAGCAGTATGGCGGATCGGGCCTGGGTATCACAGAGGCATCGCTGGTCATGCAGGAGATCGGGCGTTACGGCGCGGCGGCCAGTTCCGCGGTGCATATCAATATCTTTGGGCTGCAACCGGTGGTCGGCTTCGGCACCGACGAACAGAAGGCTCGAATGCTGCCGCCTCTGATCCGCGGAGAGCACCGCTCCTGCTTCGGCGTAACCGAACCGGACGCCGGCCTTGATACCACGCATATCTCGACCTTTGCGCGCCGACGCGAAGACGGTGGGTATGTGGTCAACGGGCGCAAGGTCTGGACCTCGACCGCACAGCGCGCAGATCACATCCTGCTGGTGACCCGGACCACGCCCATCGAGGACTGCGAGCGACCGACCGACGGCATGTCAGTGTTCTACACCGATTTCGACCGCAGCAAGATCGACGTGCATGAAATTGCCAAGATGGGCCGCAAGGCGGTCGACTCCAACGCTATCTTCATTGATGGGCTGGAGGTGCCCGAAGAGGACCGCATCGGCGCGGAAGGTGAGGGTTTCAAGGTCCTGCTCCACGGGCTGAATGCCGAGCGGATCATTGTCGCCGCGGCTGCGGTCGGGTTTGGGATGTACGTACTGGAAAAGGCGGCCGCCTATGCGCGCGAACGCGTCGTCTTCGACCGTCCAATCGGCCAGAACCAGGCGATCCAGCATCCGCTGGCCTCGGTGTGGATGCGCCTTCAGGCGGCGGAACTGATGACCTACAAAGCCGCCACGCTTTACGATCAGGGCAAGCCCTGCGGGCTGGAGGCCAATACCGCGCGCAACCTCGCCGGCTCGGCGGCCTACGAAGCGGCATTCCGCGCGGTGCGCACCCACGGCGGCTTTGGCTTCGCGCAGGAATACCACGTCGAGCGTTACTTTCGCGAAAGCGTACTGAACTTCATCGCGCCGGTCAGCGAGGAGTTGATCCTCTCCTACGTGGCCGAGAAGGCATTGGGGATGCCCAAGTCCTACTGACTCTTCGCCCGTATCGCGATCACTCCGGGTCGTGCCCACCCTCGACGCTGACGAGCGCCGACGGTGGGGCGGCCAAGGCCCTTTTCAGAACGCGTTAAGCCCGGTCAGGTTGCGCCCGATGACCAGTTTTTGGATTTCGGTGGTGCCATCGGGAATCGGCATGACCTTTGCATTGCGGAAGTGCCGTTCAACGGGGAACTCTTTGGTGATGCCGTTGCCGCCGTGGATCTGCACCGCTTTGCCGGCGATTTCGACGGCCATTTCGGTTGCATACCATTTCGCCATCGAGGTCTGGGTGTCACAGCGCACGCCCAGGTCCAGAAGTTGCAGCCCGCG